>NZ_VOYN01000008.1:0-98093 GCF_013420275.1 Acinetobacter sp. YH01020 | reverse complement strand
GTTCAAATGGCGATTCAGCGTTTAATTGGTTTTGGGAAAAAAGAAGAGTTTAAGGAAATTTTGGCAATTTTAAGAAAGCAGAATCCTGATAGGATAAGGGTTCTGTGAAATTTGTCGTGTACAGAGAGTTTTTTGATATCTGCCAAAACTTGCGCCGCATGTGTCTGTGTATTCACACTGGTGTAGTAATAAACAATAATACCTTTCGGATCAATGAGAAAGGTTTCACGTTTGGCAAATTTTAAAATCCCTAAGTTTCGTACAATGCCTAACTGTGTCGCCAGCTTATGCTGTTGGTCGGCAAGAATTGGAAAGGGAAGTCCGAGTGCTTTAGAGAACTTTTGATGTGATGCAACATCATCTAAGCTTGCGCCCAAAACAACCGCATTAGTTTTTAAAAATTGTGGATACAGGGTTTTAAATTGATTGGCTTCTTCTGTACAACCGGGTGAGTTGTCTTTGGGATAAAAGTACAGAACGAGCCATTTCCCTTGATATTGCTTCAGTTCGTGCCATTTTCCGTTTTGATCTTGTAATTTAAAGTTGGGTGCGGGTGTGCCTACCCATTGTTTTTGTTTGTTTTGACTGGTGCTGAGTATTGATGTTTCGGCAACTGTGATTTGGGTGGTTGCTATTAAAGCACATGTCATTAAACAGATTTTTAGCAATGAAGAAACTTTCATAGAGCATCAGTTTATATTGTTCTTTATCTGATCTTAGCAAATTTTAAAGCGCTGTAGGCTAGCTGATTTTATATTTATTGAAGTAGATTTCGAATGTCTTTTGGCAAATCGGTTGATGTGCTGAAATGCCACTATCAAACGTGCTCTGAACTTTTATACTATTTGGAATCGTTTAATTTTAGAGTTTGCATTGAAACAACAGATTTTACTTATTACTGGCTGGGGCGGCGGTCGTAAATTACTTGCTCCTTTACAGCAGGCATTGATCGCTCAAGGTTATCAGGTCGAATTATGGAATATTTTTGATGCCTTAAATCTAGAAGTGCTCGAACAGAAAGTTGAATTGGCGCAGCAATTTGATGTGATTATTGGCTGGTCCCTTGGTGGTCAATTGGCGACGATTTTGGTAGATGAAATTCAAAAAAAATATCAACAACAGAAAGTGCTGATCACATTAGGCTCAAATCCAAGTTTTGTGGCTGATGAACAGTGGCCTGCTGCGATGGATCAAGTCAGTTTTCAAAGCTTCAAACAATCTTTCGAGCAGGATGCAATTTCGACCCTAAAAAAGTTTGGTTATATGGTTTGTCAGGGCACTGATAGCAGCAAGCAAGATTTCATCACCTTGCAAAGTTTGATTCAAGCGCAAAATTTAGATGTGCTTCGAGCAGGATTGAACTGTTTGGAGAAGCTTAATAATGTCAGTATCTTGAAAAATTACACTGGTCATCAATACCATTTGTTTGCTAAGCAAGATTTTTTAGTTAGTTACAAAGTTGAACGCTTACTGCGTAATTTAGCTGTAAAGTTTTTGGAGACTGAATTGGTTTCTGGATCACATGGCTTTCCATTGTTTCAATCTGAAGTCATAAGTTGCAAAATCTGCCAATATTTAAAGAAAATAGAACAAATCTCTGAATAGCTGGGCTTTATGGCAATTTATTTTTCCTTGCCGTGGGTTTAACATCTTGCCACATTGATGTTTAAGCCTGATACATGGAGTGAGGGATGGCCAATTTAACCGATCTACAATTTGATCAGCAGCATATTTGGCATCCCTATACATCGATGACTCAGCCCCTTCCAACGTTTAAAGTGAAACGTGCGCAAGGGGTGATGATTGAGCTTGAAGATGGTCGTCAATTGATTGATGGTATGTCTTCATGGTGGTGTGCGATTCATGGTTATAACCATCCTGAGCTAAATCAAGCTGTGACCGATCAACTGCAACAGATGTCTCATATCATGTTTGGTGGATTGACGCATGATCCTGCGATTCAACTTGCTAAGTTACTGTTAAAAATCACCCCGCCCAGTTTAGATAAAATTTTCTTTGCCGATTCAGGTTCGGTTGCTGTCGAAGTAGCCTTGAAAATGGCAGTGCAGTATTGGGCGTCTTGGCATCAACCGAATAAAACCAATTTTATCACACCACGTTCTGGCTATCATGGCGACACTTGGAATGCGATGTCTGTGTGTGATCCCGTGACAGGGATGCATCAGATTTTTGGTTCAAGTTTGCCAAATCGAATTTTTGTTCCTGCGCCGCAAGTTGGCTTTGACCAAGCGTGGAATCCTGCGGATATTGCTGAACTAGAAAAGACTGTCTCTGAACAGCATGAAAATGTTGCGGGATTGATTCTAGAGCCTATTGTGCAAGGTGCAGGAGGCATGCGTTTCTACCATCCTGAATATTTGCGTCAAGCTAAATTACTCTGCGAAAAATACAATATCTTGCTGATCTTCGATGAGATCGCGACAGGTTTCGGGCGTACAGGAAAACTCTTTGCTTGGGAATGGGCCGCAGTTGAGCCAGATATTATGTGTATTGCTAAAGGACTGACAGGCGGTTATATGACCTTGTCTGCAACTCTAACCACGCAGAAAGTTGCGAATACGATCAGCCAAGGCGAAGCTGGTGTGTTTATGCATGGCCCAACCTTTATGGCAAATCCGTTGGCATGTGCTGTGGCTGTAAAAAGTACCGAACTGCTACTTTCTCAAGATTGGCAAGCCAATATTCGACGTATCGAAGCTCAATTGAAGTTTCATTTACCAGCACTTTCATCACTTGAACATGTCAAAGATGTGCGAATACTTGGTGCTATTGGTGTTGTGGAATTGACCTTTAATGTGGATATGAAAACGCTACAACAGGAGTTTGTCCGTCGTGGTATTTGGATTCGTCCATTTGGGAAACTGGTTTATGTGATGCCGCCATATATTATTTCTGAGTATGAATTAAAAATTTTGCTAGAACAAATGGTTGAGGTGGTGAAAAACATGGGGCAGTCGGTATGAATCTGCTTAGCCATTTTTCAGATCAACTTGATCAACTGAAACAGCAAGGCAACTTACGTCAGTTCACTTCTAATCTTCAGCACGATCATTGCATCAGTATTCACGATCACAATATGTTGAATTTAGCGTCAAATGACTATTTAGGTCTGGCTTCAAACCTACATCTACGTGAACAGTTTTTTGATGAAACCCCGAACGCACAGCGTTGGATGAGCTCATCCTCTTCGCGTTTATTAACTGGAAACTTTCCTGAATATGAACAACTTGAATCAACATTAAGTGATGCCTTTCATGGCCGATCAGCACTGTTATTTAATAGCGGCTATCATATGAATATCGGAATTTTACCGGCAGTGGCGGACAGCAAAACCTTAATTTTGGCCGATAAGCTGATTCATGCCAGTATGATTGATGGCATCCGATTATCGAGTGCGAAATATGTACGTTATCGCCATAATGATTTGGCGCATCTTTCTCAGCTTTTATGCAAATATCATGAAGATGAGGCTTTTGAGCGGATCATTGTGGTGACTGAATCGATTTTTAGTATGGATGGTGATGAAACCGATTTGGCTGAATTGGTACGGATCAAAAAACAATTTCCTAAAGTGATGTTGTATGTCGATGAGGCACATGCAATCGGTGTGCGCGGTGAGCGTGGTTTAGGCTGTGCTGAACAATATCAAGTAATTGATGATATTGATCTTTTAGTCGGGACATTTGGTAAAGCACTGGCTTCAATAGGGGGGTATCTCATCTGTCATGCGATTATTCGTGACTATTTGATTAACTCGATGCGACCGTTGATTTTTAGTACTGCACAGCCCCCGATCTGTATGGCGTGGACAGATTTTATTTTCAAGAATGTTTTAAATTTAAAAGCAGAGCGTCACCATTTACAGCAAATCAGTCAAAATTTGCAACAAGCGGTGCAAGACAAAGGTTTTGATTGTCCATCTACATCACATATTGTGCCCGTCATTATTGGCGAGTCGAATAAAACTGTTGCCAAGGCTCAAGCTTTGCAAGCGGCAGGTTTTTATATCATGCCTGTACGTCCGCCCACTGTGCCGCAGCATAGTTCGCGCTTACGCATTTCACTCACTGCTCAGATTACACAAACTGATTTGGATCAGTTGACTCAATTGTTGTGAGTGACTTGTGAATAATTTTGAGATTGATAAATCCCAAGTGGCGTTACGCTTTGCTCAGGCAGGGCACAGCTATGCTGAACATGCCGTAGCACAAAAAGAGATTGCTCAACATTTATTTGAGTTGATGCAGCAGTATTGTCCAAAGTTGCAAAATCATCCTGTGGAAACGCTTTTTGAAATTGGATGTGGCTCGGGGAATTTAAGCCATTTAATGCTGGAAAATATGCAAATCAATCGTTTGGTTTTAAATGATCTATATGCAGAAATTCAACAGCATTTTCAGTCAAGTCCGCAGATTCATTACTGGCTTGGAGATATCGAACAACTTGAATTTCCACAGCATATCGACTTGATCGCATCTAGTTCGGCTTTGCAATGGGTAGGGAACTTTGCAGGCATTGTCGAAAAAGCCTTTCAAAGTTTAAATCCAGAGTCATATTTTTGTTTTTCGACCTTTGGGCAGCAGAATTTACAGGAAATAAAAGCTTTGACTGGGCAGGGTTTGGACTACCTCGATGTTGATATGCTTCAAGTCATATTAAGTCAAAAAGGTTTTGAAATTCTGCATCTTTCAGAGCAGACAACGGCATTATGTTTTGATCATCCAAAGCAGGTTTTGCAGCATTTAAAAGCGACAGGTGTGACTGCGACAGCCTCACATTTTCGTTGGACGAAAAAATCGCTCTTTGATTTTTATTCAGCATATCAACAGTTTTCTTTGCGTGATGAATCTGGGCAGATGCGTTATGCACTGACCTATCATCCGATTTTTTGTATTGCACGGAGAATGCCATGACAGGGCAAGTTTATTTCATTAGTGGGATCGATACAGGCATCGGTAAAACATATACCACGGGCTATTTGGCTAAAATATGGAATGAACAAGGGGCGCGAACGATCACGCAAAAGTTGATCCAAACAGGCAATGTCGATATTTCTGAGGATATAGAACAACATCGTCAAATTATGGGCACGGGGTTGTTGGTCGAAGATGAAACCAAACTCACGATGCCTGAAATATTTAGTTATCCTGCGTCGCCACATCTCGCCACCAAACTCGATGGACGTGACATTGATTTTGCTAAAATTGAATATGCGACAAAACGTTTAACTGAAAAATATGACAACGTTTTACTCGAAGGTGCGGGAGGGTTGATGGTGCCATTGACTACGGACCTTTTAACCATCGACTATGTTGTAGAGAAGCAATATCCCGTTATTTTGGTGACTTCGGGGCGTTTGGGCAGCATTAACCATACGATTTTAAGTTTGGAAGCACTAAAAAGTCGTGGCTTGGCGCTTTATGCACTGGCTTATAATTTAAATGATGAATCGCAAGATGTATTGATTTCTAAAGATACTGCTGAATATTTAAAAGCATATTTAGCCAAACACTTTCCACAAGCATTATGGATTGATGTTCCTGTATTGGCATAATGGGCTAACTCTTTATATTGACAATAATTGGGCGTATTTATGACGGATCATGCGTTTATAGAACTTGCGATTCAACTTGCGAAAGAAAATATTGAGCAAGGTGGCCGACCATTTGGTGCTGTGATCGTTAAGCATGGCGTTGTGGTGAGTACAGGGGTGAATCAAATATTAATCTCGGGCGATCCGACATCTCATGCCGAGTTAAATGCATTAAGACAAGCCGCACAAAATTTAAATACGACGTCTTTGAAGGACTGTGTCGTTTATGCGAGCGGACAACCGTGTCCAATGTGTTTGGCAGCTCTGCGAATGGTTGGAGTTGAAAAAATTGTGTATGCCTATTCAAATGCTGATGCAGAAGCCTATGGCTTATCTACAGCAGAGATTGCCGAAAAATTAAGACATGAGCCTCATGAACAGCAAGGGTTGAGTTTTAGTCAGTTAAAGCCAAACTGTGATCATGAGCTATACGATTTTTGGAAGCAGAAAAATACTTAATAAATAATAAGAGTTTCTTTCTGAGTCACTAACTGTATAGATTTCTGTGAAGAATTAAAAAAGCCAACTGAGGTGATCAGTTGGCTTTTTTTGTTGGAGAGCAATTATTGATTTGCTGAGACACCAATTTTTTTGACATTCAAACGTTGTGCTGCTGCCATCACCATAGCGACATCTTTATATTCTGTCATTTTGTCAGGTTGCACTTTGATCGTATCTTGATCTGCTTGTTGTGCAACACCAGCAAAAAGTGTTTCTAAAGCTTGCTTATTGGCAACGGGTTGACCATTCCAAAATAATTTACCCTGCGCATCAATGCGTAAGGTGACCGGCTCAGGCGGCTTTTCATTGGTTGGCGGTGGCGTACCGTTTGGTAAATCAATATTGATCGAATTATTTGGAATTGGAATTGTGATAATAAACATAATGAGCAAAACCAACATCACATCGATCAATGGCGTCATGTTGACGTCCAACATAACATCATCGTCTTTATCGGAACCGACATTCATTCCCATACCTTGTCCCTCATCCGATTATGGTGCGGCAACAGGAGTAGTGACAAAAGCAATTTTGCCAATTCCTGCTGCTTGTGTCGCACTAATGACTTCATCAATCGCTTCATATTTTGTCACCTGATCGCCACGGATATGAACTTCAGGTTGCGGACGCTTTTTAGCTTCCGCTTGTAGTCGACTGATCAGCGTATCTTTATCTGCAATGTATTTTTCATTCCAGAAGATATCGCCATTTTTATTGACAGCAATCTGAATATTGATCGGTTTGGTTTCATAAGGTGTGTTTTTTTCCTCAGGTAACTTCACCGGAACTGTATGGATTGCAACAGGTACTGTAATTAAGAAAATAATGAGCAGCACCAACATAATATCAACCAAAGGTGTTGTATTAATGGCTGAAATTACATCATCTTCGTCACCATCTGAATTGACCATCATTCCCATGGCTGATGCCTCTCTTATTTTGTGTCGTTATTATTGTTTTTGATCTCACCGCTTAAAAGTACGGTGTGTAGATCTGAACCAAAGGTACGAACATTATCTAGAACTGCTTTATTACGACGCGTTAACCAGTTATAGCCAAGAACCGCAGGTACTGCTACAGCCAAACCAATTGCCGTCATAATTAGGGCTTCACCGACTGGGCCTGCAACTTTATCAATAGATGCTTGACCTGAAATACCAATTGCCGTTAAAGCATGGTAAATACCCCAAACTGTACCGAACAAACCCACAAATGGTGCAGTCGAACCGACAGTTGCGAGAAAAGCCAATCCACCACTTAAATGGCTTTGAATTTTATCGATAGCACGCTGGATTGAAATAGTCACCCATGTGTTGAAGTCGATACGTTCCAGCAGATTACCGCCATGTTTTTTGGTTGAATTAATGCCTTTTTCTGCAATAAAGCGGTATGCACTCGATTCGTCTAAGGTTTCTGCTGCGCTATCAATTGAAGCAGCATCCCAAAATTTAGCTTCGGCTTCTTTGCCTTGACGTTTAATTTTAGCTTGTTGAATAAATTTAGTGACCATGATGTACCAAGTTCCAATCGACATCAGGACCAAGATAAAGAGTGTCGATTTAGCAACGATGTCACCTTCACGCCATAGTGCTTCTAAGCCATACGGGTTATAGACTTCTTTGGTTGCTGTAGGCATTGGTGGCGGTGCAGGTGTATTTGTTGTATTCGTAGTTTCTACTTGTGTTGTTGCAGTATTTGCAGATTCTTCAGCAAATGCTGCTTGCAGTGGGAGTAATGTACTTGTTACTAAAACTGTAGCAGATGCAAAAATACGCGCAGATTTCATCATTTTATTCATTTATATTCTCCAAATTTTTGTAGATTCATTAATCAAGTTTAAATTCGTATTCAATATCAAACCAATCTTCAACTGGCTCACCATTTTTGAGTGCAGGCTTAAATGTACATAAGCTGAATGCTTTGCTAGCAGCCTTATCTAGAGATTTAGTACCACTCGATTTTTTGACCTTCACTTGTTTCGCACTGCCGTCAGGCCCAACCAATACAGAGATGCGGACAGTTCCTACTTCTTCTGCCATTGCAGCTTCACGAGGGTAATCTGGTTCTTTACATCCAACGCTTCCCTCAGATGCACCACGTGTTTCCCCAGCTGGTTTTGGAGCAGGGGCAGGAGCGGGTGCTGCCGCAGCGACTGGTGCAGGTGCTGCAACAGGGCTAGGAGATGGAGAGGTTGTAGGCGTAGGTGTTGAAACGGCTTTAACTGTTTGTGTTGGTGCAGCTTTTTCAACAACCTTTTGTTCAGGTTGAGGGTCTGGTGTTTTGAGCACTTCCTTAACGAGTTTTGGTAGTTCAGGTGGTTTTTCAATTGGTTTCGGTTTTTCTGGCTCAGGTTTTTTATCTTGAATAATGATTAATTCAACAGGTTCTTCTACAGTTTTCTCACCTTTTTTGGACAGGCCAGTAATTAATCCGTAGAGTACAATGAGATGCAGAAGAATGACTGCCCCAATTCCGATCAGGCGTTTGCCGGAATTATTTTCTAATTCGGAAAAGCTTTTGCCCATTACTACTCCTGAAATGTGAGACAAACAATCAATAGTGAAATTGGCACTTGAGATATAAGTGTTTTTTGCATTTTTTATGTTTGACTAATTAATTAAATAAATAGTGCCAGTACAATTCCAGTTGGAATCGTACTGGCAAATTTAGCTTTTAGAACTTGTAAGTACCACGGACATAGAATGTACGACCAGTAGGATCGCTATAACGAGGGTCATAACCATATTGGAAGTTATCTAATACGTTCGATGCAGCAGGCTCTTCAGCAAATAGGTTTTTGATACCACCAGTGATTTCTAAGTTTTTGAAACCACTGTATGTTCCTGCAACGTTATACAGTGTGTAATCAGGCACACGGTGTTTATCAAATTTTTCTTCGCCGATTTGGTTTTGGTCATCGTAGCCACGGAAGAACTGTTGTTCGAAGATGATTTTCCAGTTTTCATAGCTCCAATTTAGGTTCGCTGTGTGCTTCCAACGTAAAACAGCAGGGTCGTCATACACACCTACTAAGCCTTCCCAATCACCGCCTTTTTCTTCTTGGTAGTCATTTTTGATGACATAGGTACCATTAATGCCAAAGCCAAAACGACCTGTCGCGGTTAATGGTGAAAGATAATCTAAGCTAATGTCGATACCTTGAGTTTTAATACCCCCTGTATTCATTAGAATGGTATTGATGTATTCAATACGACCATCGGCACCACGCACGAATAATGAAGCATATTTTTCAGGATCTTCAAAAATTGAAGTTTCACCCACTTGGCCAACTAATTCTTCAATTTCAATGTTGTAATAATCAACAGCTAAAACTAAGTTTTTAATTGGTTCGTAAACAAAACCTGCGGTAAATGTTTTAGATTCTTCTGGCTGAAGATCTGGGTTACCACCTTGCATACGGTAGAATTGAGTATTACATTCGGTTTGATATTGAGGTGAAGTTGGATTACCGCCTGGACAAAGGACAGGGTCGTTATATTTTGCACCAGTGTAGGTTTTGCTTTGTTGCGCATTAATTTCCCAAAGGCTTGGAGCACGGAAACCAGTACTGTATGTACTACGGAACATAAGTTGCTTCATTGGTTCCCAACGAATACCGACTTTTGGATTGAAAGTGTCGCCAAAATCGCTGTAGTCGTCATAACGTGCTGCAAGTTGAGCTTCAATCGTTTTGGTAATTGGAATTTGAAGCTCAGCAAAAGCGGCAGTAATATCTCGGTCACCTTTACTCAGAGGTTTATCAGGGTCAATACCACTACCCGGTACAAGGCGTACTAACTCAGAGTTTACTTTTGCTTCCCAATCTTGAGTTGTAAAACTTCCACCAAATGCAAAACCAACATCACCAGCTGGTAAGGTGTAAATCGGGCGGCTCACGGTAAAGTCAAATGTTGTGGAATCAAGTGTTGCTTCGTTTGTTGTACCACTCACATTTAATGAGTTCCAAACGTTAGCATCTGCAGATGGACCAAATGGGTTGATTGTGCCGTCATTTAATCCTTCTTGTAGTTTGTTACGATTTAAGTATCCACTTACAAAGCTATCTGATGCTTCGCCTTTTGCGTAAGTTACTCCACCGTTGATATCCCAACCGTATGCTTCACCTTCAAGTCCGGCAAAAATACGATGTGATTCATTGATAGATTGTGAAACACGGTTACCGGCTTGAGAGCGTAAGTAAAGTTGTAATGGATCACCACTTAGACCATCTACACCAGGGGTAATACCCTCGCCTGGATAATATTGACTGCTTTTAGGAATCGTGACAGAGCGGCTGTAGACGTCTGGAGCAATAGAAGTCGTCACTTTGCTTTTTGCATAGACATATTCACCAATAGCGTTGAAGTTATCGCTAAGTTTGATGGTTGCACGACCAATTGCAGACAAGTCCTCAGTTTCTGGCTGAATACCAATTAATGCTTGGGTGTTGAGGAAACATAGTCCGCCATCTTCAACTACATTGACTAAGTTATTACAGTTTGCAGCTCCACCGTATGGGTTCGCTAATACACCTTCAGGATTTCCGTCTGCATCTAAAGGCCCGCCGTTTGGATCAAGAAAGTTAGCAGGGAAGCCATTTGCTGAACCAGCATCGATACCTAACTCAGGTAGAAGGCCACCACGACGGCTGACTTTACGGTCTTTTGCCATAATTTCTTTGGCTTTACGGTAGTCAATTGCGCCATAAACGTTAAAACCTTGTTCATCTAAGTCGCCATAGCCACCAAAAATCGAAACATCGTATTCTTCGCCGCCTTTATCTTCTGGTTTGAGTAAACCACCGCTAATACCTAAACCTGTGTATTGCTTTTTAGTAATAAAGTTAATTACACCTGCGATTGCATCTGCACCATAAATTGCAGAGGCACCATCACGTAAAACCTCAATACGTTCGACCATTGCAAGCGGAATGGTATTTAAGTTGGTTTCAGAGGTACTAAATGGGCTATAAGCCAAACGACGTCCATTAAGTAGGACAAGGGTTTTATCTGATCCTAGGCCACGTAAGTTCGCTGTTGAGCCTGATGTATTACTTGCACCAACGTTTTGCGCTGTACTGTATCCCGCTTGGTTCGCACTAATTTTTATTAAGGCTTCTTCAGTCGTTGTAACCCCTTGTTTAGTTAATTCTTCAACTTTAATCACCGTAATAGGTGAAGAACTTTGAGCAGAAACCCCTTTAATGGATGAACCAGTCACAGTTACTTTGGCTACTTTCGTTGGCTTAACTGTTTCTTCTTCATTTGTTTCTGCTGCATGCGCTAAAGATAAACACAGCATACTTAAACTAAGAGTACTTAATTTAAGTATTGTTTTGCTAAATGGTGTGCCCCCCACAGATTTAGCATTTTTTTTCTCTTTCATAGTAAAAGTATTCCTTTTTGTTGTAGTTAGCGATATTGCTTGATTCTTTTTAAGCAATTCAAGTGCCAAATTTATATTTAAATTTTATTTTCAAATATAAAATACTAATAAATATCTACATTATTGGTTTTAAAGTGGAGAAATTTAAGATGAACGGTAAGTATATTTTTTTAAAGTTATCCTTTTAATTAGGTTTTATTAGGAATTTAACTTTTGATCAAAAAAAAATTTAAAAACATGATTGGGTGCAAATTAAACCTCAAAAAGTGTGATTTAATTCATATTTATGTGTTTGATTTATAAGGCTAATAAGATAAATAAATAAAAAATAAAAAATTATAAATTCAGTGGCTTAGTTGTCTTTTATCTGTCATTTCATCTGATCGTGATCCATTATGAATCAGGAATGTATTATATTTGTGCAGAATGTGCATGGATGAGTACACATCCAAGAGTTGAATTTTTGATAAAAACGAGCTTTACTCGGAAAGTCACTATTAGTATAAATTTATCTTAAAAAATGAATTTAAAAGGATATTTAATTCAGATAACTTTCAACCAAGGAGTGGTGGCATGAATTTCGCTTTATATTAATTGCTGTATTAAGTTCTACGTTTAAAACTCAATTTAAACTGGATTGTTTTATTTTAGTGAGGGTGGCTTTATTTAAAGTCTGCTTGCGGCTTTGTATTATTAAAAAATCATCAGAAAGGAAAAGGTTTGGAAACTAGAAAATTTAAAATAGCGCTCCTTGCATTATTAATTTCAACAGGGATGATGGCCGAGGTTCAAGCTTCTGCACAATCGAATAAAGTTTTAAATATTGCATTTGAAGCACCGGATGATGGTTTTGATATGGTCAAAACCTATAATTATTATAGTGGCAATATTGCGGAAGCGATTTTTGAACCCTTATTGAAATATGACTATCTAGCACGTCCTGTCGTTCTTGTCCCAAATACCATTGAAGCGATGCCAAAGATTGAACAAGAAGGAAAAGTCTATACCTTCAAAATCAAACGAGGTATCCATTTTTCAGATGATTCTGCCTTTAAGGGAAAGAAACGCGAGCTGGTTGCGCAGGATTACATTTACGCGATTCAACGAATTTTAGATCCGGCTAATCGTTCTCCGACCTATTCATTTATTGATGGCAAGATCTTAGGGGGGGATGCGGTCGTTGCGGATGCAAAGAAGTCTGGGAAATTTAATTACAATGCGGCAATTGCCGGCCTAAAAGCGATAGATCCTTATACGTTGCAAATTACTTTGACGCGCCCTGACTATAATTTTCAATATATTTTGGCCTATGTTACGTTTGGAGCAGTTTCAAAAGAAGTTGTTGAATTTTATGGCAATAAAATTGCACAACATCCTGTAGGAACGGGGCCGTATCAGCTCAGTAAATATGTGCCACGTAGCAAGATCGAACTGGTTGCAAACCCGAATTATCGTGGTTTTGTTTGGAATTTTAAATCGACAGGCACAGCTTGGGACAATCAGTTAGTTAAAGAAATGAACGGGAAGAAAATGCCGCAAATCGGCAAAGTTTCCGTCAGTATTATTGAAGAAGAACAGTCACGGTGGTTAGCATTTAAAACAGGGCAGCTGAATTTTGATAAATTGACCTCAAATGCAGTACCGCAAGCCTTAGATTCGCAAAATAAACTTAAGCCTGATATGCAAAAGCTCGGCATTAAGCATTATCCAAATAAAGATGCTGAAATCACCTACAGCATGTTCAATATGCAAGACCCGCTTGTCGGTGGTCAAAGCCTTGAAAAGATTGCGTTACGCCGTGCTATCAGCATGTCATACAATCAAGCTGAAGCGATTAAACAGTTATATCAAGGGCAGGCCGTAAAGGCTGAAATGTTTTTGCCAGAAGGTGTGAGTGGCTTTAATCCAAAATATCGCAGCAGTTTGGGATATAACCCATTGCTGGCCAATAAATTACTGGATCGATTTGGGTATAAGAAAGGTGCTGATGGTTATCGAACCTTGCCCGATGGTAAAGCGTTGACCTTAAAAATAAATACTGAAAATAGCTCTAAATCGGTGATTCAATCTGAGTTGTGGAAAAAAAATCTCGATGCCATTGGGATACGGGTACAGTTTAAGGTCAGTAACTTTGCTGACAATTTAAAAGAAGCAATGCAATGTAAATATATGATGTGGTCAGGAGCGTGGATTGCAGATTATCCTGAAGGGGAGAACTTTGCTCAATTACTATATGGGCCAAATTCAGGACAAGGGAATTTAAGTTGTTATCAATCTAAAGCTTATGACGCTTTATATAAACAAGCAATTGTGTTGAAACCTAAAGATCGTGAACCTTTTTATGAAAAAATGAACCGTCAAATTGAAGCGGATAACCCTTGGATTATCCATTCTACACGGATTCGTAATTGGTTAATTCACCCTGAAATTCAGGGGTATAAAACACATCCAATGATGAACACCAGTTGGCAATATCTCGATATTCAGCCTAGTAAAAAATAATTGAGTCAGGATTACAATGAAGCGAAATTCGAATTTTACGCTAACCAAATTTGCTACAGCGTGTTTGATGGGGGGAGTGCTATTCAGTGCGATGCCGACATTAGCAATGGCAAAGAATCCAGCAGATCCAAATAAAGTTTTACGTCATATTTTCCCTGTCGCAGAAACAGGTTTTGACCCAGTTGGCGTACATGATCTGTATTCTGCACATGTGAATACCTCAATCTTTGAAACCTTATATACCTATGACTATTTAGCATCACCGGCAAAGTTGGTTCCTAAAACGGCGGCTGCGATGCCAGAAATCAGTGCAGATGGTTTGACTTATACCATTCGCCTGCAAAAAGGCATTTATTTTGCTGATGATCCTGTGTTTAAGGGCAAGAAAAGAGAGTTAACCTCGGCTGATTATGCATATACCTTTAGACGTTTAGTCGATCCACAACTTCGCTCACCAAACAGTTGGCTACTCGATGGCCGCATTTTAGGCATGGAGAAGGTTTTAGATAAGGCGAAAAAAACAGGTAAGTTTGACTATGATGCACCAATTGAAGGCATACAAACTCCTGATCGTTATACCCTTGTCATTCGTTTAAATTCTCCAGATCAAAACTTTCCAATGTTATTGGCTCATCAACCTGCATCGGCTATGGCACGTGAAGTGGTCGAAAAATATCGAGACAAAGCGGGTTTTGTGATGGGTAAACCGGTGGGTACAGGGCCATATACTTTGACGCGCTGGACACCTGGCTCACGAATTATTTTAAAGGCCAATCCCAACTATCGTGGTTTTGTCTGGGACTTCAAGGCATCAGATGCCAAAGATGAAAAGATCGTAAAAGCCATGCAAGGCAAAAAAATGCCGCAAATTGGCGTGATTGATATTCAGGTGATGGAAGAATCACAATCACGTTGGTTGACCTTTGCAAAAAATGAAGCTGATTTGTTGGTGCTCGATGGAGATTTGTCGGTACAAGCCTTAAAAGATGGAGAGCTAAAGCCTGAGTTGGCTAAAAAAGGTATCCAAATGTCGCGGATTTCTGATCCCTCTATCGACTATCACTATTGGAATATGCAAAACCCTGTGGTTGGAGGTTTTAGTAAAGAAAAAATTGCATTACGTCGTGCAATGGCGATGGCTTATTCAGCAGATAATCAAATCAAAATTTTGATGAATGGTGATGCACAAAAATTACAAAGCCCAATTCCACTCGGTGTTGTCGGCTATGACCCGAATTATAAGTCGAGTATTCCATACTCAGTTAAAGCGGCAAATTTATTGCTCGATCGTTATAACTATAAAGTCGGCGCAGATGGCTGGCGTACTCAACCGAATGGTAAACCGCTTACGATTGAAATGACGATAGCGGGCAATAGTAGCCGTAGTCAGCAGTCGGGCGAATTTTGGAAGAAAACTTTAGATAGCATCAAAATTAAAATGACAACAAAGTCGATGCCATTTGCAGAAGCTTTAAAAGCCGAAAAACAGTGTAAAACCATGTTTAAAGCATCTGCATGGATCGCAGACTATCCAGATGCAGACAATTTTATGCAATTGTTCTATGGCAAAAATATCAATGTCACCAACAACGGCTGTTCAAAAATTCCTGAATACGACCGTTTATATGAACAGACGCAGCGTATGAAACCGGGACCGGAGCGTGATGCAGTCTATCGGAAAATGTCACGCATTTTAGAAGTGTATATGCCTGTCCAAATTAATTATGCACGTTACCGTAGTGTGTTGTCGCAACCACGCGTGATTGGTTATAAAAAGCATCCAATTTTGGCAACAGAATGGATGTACATCGATATTGACCCGAAAAAATAAAATGGAACAAAACTGGAGAAATTATGAAAAATAAAGCTTTGAAACTCACCACCCTCAGTATGTTGATGATCGGCGCTAGCCAATTGGTTCAAGCCGAAGATTCAATACGGAGTACTTTGCCAAAGTTCCAAGCCAAAGAAATACCTGCGCTGTGTGATGCCAAAATTCAGCAAGTGAAAACAGATTTAGCTGCATTTGAGCAAAAAAAGATAAAAAATAATGCAAAAGCAGCACCTATTTTGGCGGAGTGGGATCAAATTTTTGCCAAATTTGAAGATTTTTATGGACCAATCGGACTATATAGTAACGTCGATCCTGATGAGGCTTTACGTAAGGCGGCGGAAGATTGTGAAATTAAAATTATGGAGTTTCAAACTTCGGTTTATCAAAATCCAAAACTTTACGAGCAAATTAAAAAACTCAAAACCAATGACGAAATTGATAAAAAAATGCGTCAAGACATCTTGGATGGTTTTGAAAATACAGGGGTACAATTTACACCTGAAAAACGTGCTCGTTTGAAAGCTATCTTTGATGAATTAGCAAAAATTGAACAAGAATATGCGCGTAATGTACGAGATAATAAAGAAAAACTGGAGTTTACACCGGCGGAGTTGAAAGGCTTGCCAGACAGCTATATTTCGGGCTTAAAGAAAAATGAAAAGGGCAATTATTTGCTCGGTTTTGAATACCCAGAATACCGTCCATTTATGGAACTAGCAGAAAGTGATGATGCGCGTAAGCGTTACCAAACTGCATTCACGCGTCGTGGTACTGAGAAAAACTTAGTATTGTTAAAGCAAGCAATGGATTTACGTTATGAAATTGCGCAGCTCTTTGGCAAAAAAAGCTATGCCGAATGGGTGTTGCAACACCGTATGGCAAAAGACCCTGAAACAGTGAATAAGTTCTTAGCCGATGTTCATCAAACGGTGGCACCTTTAGAGAAAAAAGAAGTTGAGACTTTACGTGAGTTCAAAGCGAAAAGCCTGAAAATTCCACTCGAAAAAGCTGAAATCAATCGCTGGAGTGAGAGTTATTGGAGTGAAAAACTTCGCAAAGAAAAGTATCAAATCGATCAAGAAAAATTGCGTGACTATTTCCCAACCCAAGCATCTCAAGAATGGATTTTTGCCATTTCATCTGACCTTTATGGCATTGAATTTAAGCCTGCGAAAGTTGATGTTTGGCAGTCAGAAGTTGAATATTATGATGTAAAAGATAAAAAGACCGGTGAGCTGCTTGGTGGTTTATATATCGATAAATACCCACGTGAAGGGAAGTACGGTCATGCAGCTGTTTGGGGCGTAAAAGGTGGTAGTACCTTGACTAAGCGTAAACCGATTTCTGCTTTAGTGACCAACTTTAACCGTAAAGGTTTAAATAGTGATGAACTTGAAACCTTTGTTCATGAGTTTGGTCATGCTTTACACGGTATTTTGTCCAATACACGCTATGCATCTCAATCGGGGACTTCAGTAGAGCGCGACTTTGTAGAAGCGCCTTCACAAATGTATGAAGAGTGGGCACGTCGTAAAGAAACTTTATCTACGCTTGCAAATTACTGTAATCCAGCGTGTCCACCTGTAGATGATGCCCTGATTAATAAATTAAAAGCAGTTCATAGCTATGGACGTGGTTTACATTATGCACGTCAAGCCTTGTATGCAAAATATGATATGGCACTTCACTCATCAGATGCTTTGAGTGTTAAACCTTTAGATGTTTGGAAGAAAATGGAAGGCGAGACAGCTTTAGGCTATGTCCCAAGTACTGAATTCCCAGGACAATTCAACCATATCATGGGCGGTTATCAAGTTGGCTATTATGGCTATATGTGGTCTGAAGTGATGGCACTCGATATGTTGTCTGCTTTCGGAGATAACCTAAATAACCCTGAAGTGGGACAACGCTACCGCAAAACGATCTTGTCGCAAGGTGGTCAATATGAAGCAGAAAAATTGGTACATGATTTCTTAGGTCGTAAACCTGATAACAAAGCTTTCTTTGATGAAATTACTGGACAACGAGTGAAGTAAGGACAACTTTATGTTGGCATATATCATACGGCGTATATGGCAGATGATCCCAACGATGTTGGGGGTTGTTCTGCTCATATTCTTCTTATTTAATTGGGTAGGTGGGGACCCTGCTTATATTTTAGCAGGCAAAATGTCGAACCCAGAGCAAATTGAAAACATCCGTCAACAGTTGGGGGTTGATCAACCCTACTATGTACAATTGTGGATTTTCATTAAGCAGATTTTAACTTTTGATTATGGAATGAGTTGGAGTACAGGTGAGTCGGTGTCAGATATTATTTTGACCCGTCTAGGACCATCACTGACGATTTTAGTTCCTTTAACCATTTTGCAAACGATTATTTCAATTGGTTTGGCACTTGCTGTGGCTTCAGTTCGTGGCACATTAACCGATCGTATGATTATGATGCTTTGTACGATTGGTATGTCGATCAGTATTTTGGTTTACATTATTGTTTTCCAATACGTATTTGCATATCAGTTGAGTTGGTTTCCGGTTCAAGGCTGGAGTGATCACTTTAGCGAAAACTTATTTAAATACGGTTTACTGCCTATCTTAATTATGTTGGTGGTGAGTATTGCGCCAACTTTGCGCTTATACCGCAGTTTTGTATTGGATGAAGTCAATCAAGACTATGTTCGAACTGCGCGCGCAAAAGGTGTGGGTGAAAGCCGTATTTTAGGTGTACATGTACTCCGTAACGCCTCAATTCCAATTATTACCGATGTCATGTCGAGTCTACCGGCATTGCTGATAGGCGCTTTCCTGATTGAACGATTCTTTGGTATTCCGGGTATTGGTCGTGAAGTCATTATTGCTGTTGAGCGCAGTGACTTCCCTGTCATTAAGGCGATTACAGTCTACGTTGCAGCGGCTACAATGATTTTTAACTTAATCGCGGATTTGATTTATAAACTTGTCGATCCACGCGTTCAGTTGAAGTAGGTGGCCTATGCTAGGAATATTCAATAAGACTAAAGCAACGGCATCAACACCTGCATCGATTGGCTTGTGGAAGTTGGCGATGCGACGCCTAAAGGCCGATAAATTAGCGATGGTGTCGTTGTTCGTTGTACTGTGCTATTTCGTAGTGTTGCTATTGTCGATGACAGGCGTGGTTGCATCCAATTGGAATAAAGAAGTGGCTGTTAGTTATGCACCTCCAAGTTTTATTGGGGCGGAACTCAATGAAACAGCCAAAACCAAAGCATCAGCAGAAGATATGGCATTGCCTGAAAATCCTGTTGATCCTTTAAAAGATGTAATTGCTGAACTGAATGCAGAGATTGCGACTGAGCAAGGTGGTGCCAATGCAATTGACTACTATGGCGTTGTCGATCCATTAGCAGAAGATATGAAGGCGATTGATCAGCAATTGGGTGGTCATTTGTTAGATCAACAAAGCGAGCTAAAACAAACTTTACCGTTTGGTGCGGATAAATGGGGGCAGGATGTCCTGCAAAAAACCATTAAGGGTGCTGAAACATCTATTATTGTTGGCGTGGTAGCTGCATTACTTGCTGTCGTGATTGGGACAATTTTAGGGGCAATTTCTGGCTACTTTGGTGGTTGGGTTGATGATATTTTAAACTGGTTCTATAACATTTTTACCTCGATTCCGTATTTGCTCTTGGTTCTTGCGATTGCTGCTGTACTACAGCAAAAGGGGATCTTATCGATTGTCCTCATTCTAGGGCTTACTGGATGGACGGGGGTGTATCGTCTGATTCGCGCAGAGTATATGAAACATACTTCGCGTGAATATGTACTCGCTGCCAAAGCGATAGGGGTGAGTCATTTCCGACGCATCTTTGTGCATATCTTTCCGAACGTCAGTCATATTGCATTGGTGCAAATCTCGATTTTAGTGGTGGCCTTTATTAAGTCAGAAGTGATTTTGAGCTTCTTGGGATTTGGTGTTCCTGTTGGGGTTGTGTCATGGGGAAGTATGCTTAATGAAGCACAAAGTGAATTGATTTTAGGTAAATGGTGGCAACTTATCGCAGCATCTGTAGCGATGGCGGTTTTGGTTACGGCATTTTCAATGTTTACTGATGCATTGCGTGATGCATTAGATCCAAAATTGAAATAAGGAGGAGTAAAGGATGACGGAACAAAATCAAACTGTTAAACCAACGCTCCTCAGTGTTCAAAACCTGAAAGTGAGCTTTAAAGCCGAAGATAAAAGCTATATCGAAACGGTCAAAGGAATATCTTTTGACATTCCTGCCAATACAACTGTGGCGCTTGTGGGAGAATCTGGCAGTGGCAAGTCGGTGACCTCGTTGGCAACTATGGGGCTGTTGCCACGTGATCAAAGCCGTATAGATGCAAGGAGTAAAATTATTTTTGAAGGGCAGGATTTACTGAGTCTGTCTCCAAGAGAAATGCGTAATATCTGTGGTAAAGATATTGCAATGATTTTTCAGGAACCGATGTCGTCACTCAATCCTGTCTTTACGGTGGGCGATCAAATTGCCGAAGTATTACGACTTCATCTAGGTATGGGGCGTAAGCAGGCAAGAGCACGGACTTTGGAATTATTGAAGGAAGTAGGTATTCCTTCTCCTGAAACGAAAATTGATGCCTATCCTAGCCAAATGTCAGGTGGTCAACAACAGCGGGTCATGATTGCAATGGCAATTGCATGTGAGCCGAAGTTATTGATTGCCGATGAGCCAACCACGGCACTTGATGTGACGATTCAAAAGCAAATTTTAGATTTACTTGAAGCCTTGCAAAAGAAACGTGAGATGTCGATGCTGTTCATTACGCATGATTTAGCATTGGTAAGCGAAATTGCCGATCAGGTGATTGTCATGCGTCATGGAGAAATCCGTGAACAAGGCTTGGTCAATGAAGTGCTGGATCATCCTAAAGATATCTACACTCGAGCTTTGCTTAAGTGTCGTCCACAGATGTCAGAGCGTCCTTATAAATTACCGATGATCAGTGATTTTATGCGTCAAAATGGTGATGAGCTGATTGAGGATGTGCATTTATCTGAGGAAACCCGTAGACAACGAACGCGTGGTCTTACGGGTAACGAACAGATTATTTTAGATGTCAAAGACTTAAAAAAATCGTTTTATAGCCGCAAGGGTTTATTTGGTAAGGATGAGTATCAGGCGGTCAAAGGTGTCTCGTTTCAACTGGCGAAAGGTAAAACGCTCGGGTTGGTTGGAGAGTCTGGCTCAGGTAAAACCACAATCGGCCTTTTACTGATGCGTCTACAGGAAGCGACAGGTGGTCAGGCGCTGTTTGAAGGTCATGATATTTTGGCGATGAGCGAAAAAGAATTTACCCAATATCAGCGCAAAATACAGATCATTTTCCAAAACCCATATGCTTCACTTAATCCACGTTTTACTGTGGGTCAAATTCTGATGGAGCCGATGCAAGTGCATCAGATTGGGAAGGATGATGCAGAACGAGAGCAAATGGCGTTTGATTTACTTGAACGTGTCAGTTTGCCTGCACAAGCATTTTATCGCTATCCACATGAGTTTTCTGGTGGTCAGCGTCAACGTATTGCCATTGCACGATGCTTGACCTTAAAGCCAGAAATTTTGATCTGTGATGAGTCTGTGTCTGCATTAGATGTTTCGGTTCAAGCCCAAGTTCTGAATTTATTGCAAGATTTACAAGATGAATTTGGTTTGAGCTATATCTTTATTTCACATGATTTATCTGTGGTGAAATATATTTCTGATCAAATCATGGTGATGAACCATGGTGATATTGTTGAAATTGCAAACTCGGATGAGTTGTATCGATCACCTCAGCATGAATATACCAAGCGTTTGCTGAGTGCGATTCCACAAACCACTGAACAATTTATTTAGTATTGGTATAAAAAAACCGCTCAAATGAGCGGTTTTTTTATACTTAAGAAATTAAAATTTCTTAAAGCCTTTGTTGTTTCCGCTAAATGCGCGACTTGGCACAGAGTCATTACGACGCTCACGATTGCCAAAATTGTCGTTACGACGTTCACGGTTACCGAAGTTTTCACTGTTGCGATCATTACGGTTATTGTTGAACCCTTCGTTGCGACGCTCTGAACGGTTAAATCCATTGCCTTGGAAACCACCTTCAGTACGACCAGTACGACGTTCGCCACGGTTGTCTTGATAACCATTGCTTTGTTGTGGCTGGTTTTCGTCACTGTCACGACGTTGTTGGCGTAAGTAACCACCACGACGTGCTGCCATTGGTTTATCTTGCATACGTTCAGTACGACGTTTCGCCATACCAAACAGGCCAGTACCTTGACGTGGTTTAAGCTCAACGGACTTGGTTAAGTTGTCGATATCTTGTTTATCTAGCTCGATCCAGCGACCAGTACGTAGTTCGCGTGGCAGAATTACTGAACCATAACGTGTACGTAAAAGACGGCTCACTTTTAAGCCTTGAGATTCGAAAATACGACGAACTTCGCGGTTACGACCTTCTTTTACGACCACTTGATACCAACGGTTAATACCGTCACCACCAATTTCAGAGAATGACTCAAATTTTGCAGGGCCATCATCTAAAACAACGCCTTGTAACATGTTGTTTTTTAACTGAGGAGTGACTTCACCCATAACACGAACGGCATATTCACGTTCGATTTCGCTAGAAGGGTGCATTAAACGGTTCGCCAGTTCACCATCATTTGTGAACAGCAATAGACCTGTAGAGTTGATATCTAGACGACCTACCATTACCCAGCGATCACCGGTAATTTGAGGTAATTGTTCAAATACCGTTGGACGGTTTTCAGGGTCATTGCGTGAGCAAATTTCGCCTTCTGGTTTGTAGTAAATCAACACACGGCGACGAATTTCGTCTTCAATTTGGAACTGAACTTTACGACCATCGATGCGAAGCTCATCACCCGGTTCAATACGTTCACCCACTTGGGCAACTTGCCCATTTACGCTCACACGACCAGCGGCAATGACTTCTTCCATATAACGGCGAGAACCCAAACCAACGCGTGCGAGCACCTTTTGCAATTTTTCACTCATGACAGCATAACCTTAGAAATTATCATCAACAGTTCACCTATTTATGACTTCGGTGCATTCGCATCGAGGGCCATAAAAGCTTCCTTGGCATCCTGCAGGGGAGGCAATTGGCCCAAAGAGGTTAGACCAAAAGCATTTAAAAATTGAGGCGTTGTAACTAACAACGCGGGTCGTCCTGGGAGTTCACGAAAACCAGATTCTTTAATCCAGTTCCAGTCAAATAACGTACGTAAAATTTGACTATTGTTGGTCACCCCGCGGATTTGCTCAATATCTGCGCGGGTTACCGGTTGATGGTAAGCAATGACAGAAAGAGTTTCGAGCAAGGATGGCGATAAACGAGTTGGTCGTTCAGGCCAGGTCTGTGCAATAATATTACGATATTTTGCACGTACTTGAAAACGGAAACCTTGAGCGGTTTCAACAAGTTCAATTGATCTGCCGTGTTGCAGCATTGAAAGCTGCTGCAAATATTGGCGTAATTCGGTTTTACTGAAACGGTCTTGGAAAGCCTCTTTTAAACGGGCAATACTCACTGCCGCTTCACTGGCAAAAATAATGGCTTCAAGCTGCATCAAAATTTCATGCAGATTATCTTCTGAAGACACCGCAGTCATTTGTTTAAGTTCAGTGTTCATGCACGTGCTCCCTGAATTGCAAGCGGTGCTTCTACACCTGATGCGACAATTTGAACTTTTTGTTGGCGTGTCAGTTCCAACACGGCCATAAATGTCACGACAACACCCATGCGGCCTTGGCTTGGCTTGAGTAAGTCTGCAAAATCTAATACTTCACCTGACTCAAGCTTAGTTTCAATATAAGCAATACGTTCTTCGAGTAAGACAGGCTCTTGTAGAATTTGGTGGGTAACTGGTTCTGGTCGATTAAAAACACAGAGTATGGCATCACGAAGTAATTGAATGTCATAGCCATCATTGGTTTCGACAATAGTTCCTAAACTGACATTGGTATCGAAAGTATCCCGATCCAATACAGTCATTTGACCTAATCTTTCCGCAGCTTGTTTGATGCGTAAATACGTTTCTAAACGGTCAATTAATTCTTGTTTAGGATCTTGTTCATGTGCTGCGGTCGACTTAGGTTTTGGCAATAATAGACGCGATTTTAAATCGGCCAATAGGGCTGCCATCACCATATAATCTGCGGTTAATTCAATATCTAGAGATTTCATTGCATCCATATAGGACAAATATTGGGATGCAATCGGGGCAATATCGACTTGTAATAAGTCGAAGCCATTTTTTTGAATCAGGTAAATCAGAAAGTCGAGTGGTCCTTCGAAATGCTCTAATAGAATTTCAAATGCAGCGGGTGGAATGTACAAATCTTCTGGAATAGCTTCTTGCCACTCATCCAAAACGCGAATGTGTGGAGCATCTTCCATAGAATTATGGACAGTTTGGTTCATTGCAATTATAGGCCACGCGAATTTTCAAAGGCATGCAGACAGCTTTCGCTTCGATCTCACATCGAAAGTAAAAGCACAAAAGTTATAGGGAATAGTGTAATGGAAAAATGCGTTTAAAGAAATTACTGAACGGTTGAATTGGGTAAAAAACATAAAATTTATAGGGAATAGGCTTTATTTATACACATGTAAAATTTTAAAGCTGTGATATCGATCACAACTTGTGTTAATTATAAATAATACACTCATCAATCCATGAACTTATTTAAGCTGTGATGTCTGGATGGTGGGCGTCTATCATGAAATGATTTGAATGAATTGACTAAAAGAATATTTGCTATGCCACAACAATATAATCAATGGGGTCAGGCCGTAGGGATGACGTTGGCGCAGTTTGAACCTTGCCAGTTCAGATGTAAAACCGAAATGGGGCAATCTGTTCGGCTTATTCCAATGCTGCCAGATCAGCTTGATGATAGTCTTTTACAGCGGCTATGGCAGACAGTACAACAAGAACCTGATGAACGCTGTTGGACGTATTTGCCTTATTCTCAAATTCAAAGCATGCAGCAATTGCGTGATTATTTTCAGCAATCCTTTCATTTTACCGGTTCGATGCATTATGTCATTGAGGTAGGTGATGCCATTGTAGGGTGGATTGGATTGCTCAATGTACGCCCAGCACATGCTGTCATCGAAATTGGCAATGTCTTTTTTTCAAGTTTAATGAAGCGATCAACCGCCGCAACAGAAACCATTTATCTATTGTTAAAAGCATGCTTTTCAGCGGGATATAGACGGGTGGAGTGGAAGTGTGATGACTTGAACACGCCTTCGAAAAACGCTGCTTTGCGTTTTGGCTTTCAATTTGAAGGGTTGTTTCGTCAACATGTGATTGTGAAAGGTCGTAACCGTGATACCGCTTGGTTTGCGATGTTAGATCAGGATTGGCCAATGTTGTCTCAAGCTTATGCAGCTTGGCTCAATACAAATAATTTTGATGAGCAAGGGCAACAAAAAATTCATTTAAAAGAATTTATGCAGCTTTATCGCGCTTGAGGAAAAGCACACTATCAAGGTTTTGAGCCTGTTGGTAAGACCCTTTGTTCAAGTGCAAATTCGATGATGAGTTGGCACTGCGCTTGCGAGCAGAGATTTTGATTAGCTCTACGTTTAAACAGCGATTTGACCGTTGATGCATGCAGAAAATAATGAAAAATTTGCGGCTGTGTTGTCGCTATTGGTGAAATTAAATTTTCATCTTTTGCCCTTAGTTGAGCCTTGGATTCTAAAGTCCAAGGCTCAGTGGCATAAATGGCGAGATGATTGAGACGGTTTTGCTCGGAGACATTGAGGTCTGTCGCATTTTGGAGCTTGAGTAAAATTTGAAATAAAGTCATCAGGTCGATTCCTTTATCGAAAGGTGCTTTAACCGCGTTTTGAGCAGATGTATTTTACATGCTGTGCCTCTAATCGACAGCATGTGTTTAACAGGACATGTTATTCAAATGCACTGACATCACCGACACCACGGCGAATCACTTCTGGGTATTCACCTGCAAGGTTTACAACGCTAGTGGTATTTAAAGTACCTAAACCACCATCTATTAATACATCTATTCGTTTGCCGATTTGCAGTTCAATTTCGTAAGGATCATCAATCGGTTCTTTTTGGCCCGGTAAAATTAAGGTCGATGTTAATAAAGGTTCACCGAGTTCTTTGAGTAACAATTGGCAAATCGGGTTGCTCGGAATGCGTAGTCCAATGGTTTTCTTTTTAGGATGCATTAAACGGCGAGGAACTTCACTGGTCGCAGGCAAAATAAAGGTAGTGACCGCAGGGGTGTTATTTTTCAATAAACGATACATGGCATTATCGACTTTGGCATAAGTGGCAATGTCAGATAAATCTGCACAAATAATCGCATATTGATGTTTAGCATCGAGCTGACGAATTTGGGCAATGCGTTCCATGGCATTTTTGTTCCCAATTTGGCAACCGATGGCATAGGCGGCATCTGTAGGATAAACCACCACATCGCCGGCACGAATCCGTTCAACGGCTTGCGTAATTAAACGGGGCTGAGGATTTTCCGGATGTATTCTTAAATGCAACATGTCGTTTTCCTCTTATTATTAAAAGCTCTAGACATTATGTCGCGGTATATTTGCTTTGTGCAATGTGAAATGCAGTCAAATTGTATAATTTAATCAAGCATTTCACGTTGAAATTCATTCGCCTGTAACATTTTGCCAGCACGTGTACAGTGGCAAATGCATTGGATAAAGCGCCAAGCATCGCGTGGAAGTTTGGCTTCGCCCTTAAAATAAGCCTGTAATTGTGCATAGACATTATCTTTAAAGCTACTGCCATCACCGCCTTCACCAGTAAGGTTATCAAGTGAGACACGAAATTTACGTCCAAAGGCTTTGGCAAATAACCATTCGATCGCTTGGGGCTTAATTTCTACCTGTTCAAAGAGGGCTTGTTGCTCTTTGCTACGACCATCTGGTGCATACCAATAGCCTAAATCGGGAAGTAAACGGCGTTGCTCGCCAGCAATAGTCCAATGGCTAATTTCATGCAGGGCGCTATTGAAATAACCATGAGCAAATTGAATACGGGCAGGGCCGTTTGAATCAGCAGGAAAGTACTCGGGCTCAAAGTCACCTTTCACTAAGCTCACATTCAGGTGGGAAAACCAATGATTAAAGTGTAAGATGAGCCAATCGACGTGTTCTGTTTCTGTGGAAAGTTTCTCCCAAGCCGAGAGTTGCACTTGGTCAGTTGAAATGTCAGAATCAAGCGTTGAAATTGTGCTCATAAGTGATGAAACATTCACTTCTGTTTGCGGCTGCAACAGATGCATAACTTAAGTTACCCAAATGGTCTGTCTAAATAAGTACAAAATTGTATCTTAATCTTTGACAGAGTACTGATGAATTTGTAGAATTGCCGCCTTAATTATGTCAGCAAATACCTTTCCGGCACAGATTGAGCCGTTTAAATGGGCTGAACAGGGCTTTAAATGGTCAGGAACACTGCCATTATCTCGCTTTGTTCGTATTGCTCGTGAAGCTGTTGGATCAATTGATGATCAATTGATTAACATAGACTGTAAGCTATCAATGGATGCTTATCATCGCATTGTATGGCTAGATGGTCATGTTGAAACAAATGTTCCAATGGAATGCCAGCGTTGTCTGGATACTGTTGAGATCCCACTTGTTTTAAGTTTTCATCTAGCTCTTGTAGATGACGAGTCACTGATAGAGCGCTTGGATGAGGATGCTGATTTCATCGTTTTAGGTGAAAGTGAAGCAACAACCAAAGGTTCATATGATGCACCTGCGACTGCTGATTTACTCTCACTGATAGAGGATGAATTGTTATTGTTGATGCCTTTGTCACCTAAGCACGACGCTTGTGAACATAAGCATCAACCTGCCGCTGAAGAGCTTGTTGAAGAAAAACGGGACAACCCGTTTGATGTTTTGGCAGGTTTGAAGGGTAAACTTAACTAATTTTTGTGTTATACTCTTGAGTATAAGACAATCGAATTTGTTCTGATCCATTTTTTCGATCTTTGTAAGGAGCCATCATGGCCGTTCAGCAAAACCGTAAAAGTCGCTCTCGCCGTGACATGCGCCGTTCACATGACGCTTTAACCGAGAATGCATTAACTGTAGACCAAGCTACTGGCGAGACTCACCGTCGTCACCACGTATCTAAAGATGGTATCTACCGTGGTCGTCAATTATTCGCTAAAGCATCTGCTGAATAATTGGTGATGTATTAAGCGTCAAGCTTAGTAGAAAAAATGGGAGCGTTAAGCTCCCTTTTTTTGTACCGATTTTTTGTTGCATTTGGCAATTACCAAGACAAAAATTAAGTGTTAAATTTCCGTCCCTGAAACAAGCTTACATGGGATTGTGTTGAATAAATGTCCAAATAGCATAAATTCACCAGTCTTGATAAAGGATTTTTTTATGTCTGCTAAACAACTCGAGCAAGCAGCTCAAGCTACTAAAACTGCATTCGTGTTCCCGGGTCAAGGGTCACAGAAAGTCGGCATGCTCGCTGAACTTGCAGAACAGTTTAGTAGTGTGCAAGCAACATTTGCAGAAGCATCAGAAGCAGTTGGCTTTGATCTTTGGCAAATTGCGCAAAGTGGTGAAGGGTTAAACCAAACAGAATTTACTCAACCTGTACTACTGACTGCCAGTATTGCTTTATGGCGTGTGTGGTTAGAGTTAGGTGGTGTTGCACCGAAATACCTTGCGGGTCACTCATTGGGTGAATACAGCGCCTTGGTTGCTGCGGGAGCGATGAGCCTAGGTGATGCCGTTAAACTGGTGAACCTACGTGGTCAGTTAATGCAAAGTGCTGTACCTGAAGGTCAAGGTGCAATGGCGGCAATTTTGGGTCTAGATGATGCCAAAGTCATTGAACTTTGTACTCAAGCAGAAGGCCTAGGTTCAGTAGATGCTGCAAACTACAATGCACAAGGTCAAGTTGTCATTGCGGGCGATAAAGCCATGGTTGAAGCGGTTATGGCTGCTGCTAAAGAAAATGGCGGTAAGGCAATCGCACTTCCGGTTTCTGTGCCATCGCATTGTGCATTGATGAAACCTGCTGCTGAACAGTTTGCGACAGCATTGGAAGAAACTGCCATTGAGCTGCCTACTATACCTGTAATACAAAATGTAGGCGCTGAAATCGCGACTGATGTAGCGCAATTACGTCAGGCGTTAACTGCACAGTTATACCAATCTGTACAGTGGACAAAGACCATGCAGTATTTGCAAAACCAAGGTATTCAGTACATTGCTGAATGTGGTCCGGGTAATGTCCTTGCGAATCTCGCAAAACGTTTGCCAAATATTGAAAAAGCATTCCCACTCGACACGAAAGGTCGTATGGAAGATGCACTGAATGCCATTTTAGTGGCAGAAGGGAAAATTGCATGACACAAGAACGCAAAGTTGCTTTAGTAACAGGTGCGAGCCGAGGGATTGGAGCAGCAATTGCTCAGCAATTGATTCAAGACGGTTATTTTGTTGTAGGTACTGCAACTTCAGAAGCGGGTGCGGAAAAATTATCTGCTGCTTTTGCTGAAAATGGTGCGGGTAAAGTTTTAGATGTACGTGATGCAACTGCAATTGATGCATTGGTATCAGACATTGAGCAAAACTTTGGTTCTGTATTGGTTTTGGTGAACAATGCGGGTATTACCAAAGATAATTTGTTACTTCGTATGTCAGAAGATGATTGGGATGACATTCTCAACATTCATTTGAAAGCCGTTTATCGACTTTCTAAACGTGTTTTAAAGGGTATGACCAAAGCACGTTTTGGCCGAATTATTAATATTAGTTCTGTGGTTGCACATTTTGCTAACCCAGGACAAGCAAACTATTCTGCTGCAAAAGCAGGGATTGAGGCCTTTGGTCGCAGCCTTGCAAAAGAGATGGGAAGCCGCCAAATCACTGTAAATGCAGTGGCTCCGGGCTTTATTGCAACAGAAATGACAGAACAGTTAAGCGAAGAAATTCGTAAAAAGATGAATGATCAAGTGGCCTTAAACCGTTTAGGTGAGCCGCAAGATATCGCAAATGCCGTAAGTTTTCTTGCTTCTGAAAAGGCAAGTTACATTACCGGAACTGTATTACATGTAAATGGTGGTTTATACATGAGCTAAGCGCTCAAGTATAAACTTTCAAAACGATTTAGATTCAATTAAACTAACGGCATTAAAAACGCCACAAGCAATGAGGAGAATTCCTGTGAGCGATATCGAACAACGCGTAAAACAAGCAGTAGCTGAACAACTTGGTCTTAAAGCAGACGAGATCAAAAATGAAGCTTCTTTCATGGATGACTTAGGTGCAGACTCTCTAGACCTAGTTGAATTAGTTATGTCTTTCGAAAACGATTTCGACATCACTATTCCTGATGAAGACTCAAACGAAATCACTACTGTACAATCTGCAATTGACTACGTTTCTAAGAAACTAGGTTAATTTTAGATTTCAGCGATGCTGATTTAAAAAGCCACCATTCGGTGGCTTTTTTTATGCCGAATATTTTGTTTTTACATTAGCTTACGTTTCTGTCACTAACAACAACTCAAAAGCGGTTACTTTTTAGCTATAAAAATAGAGATTGAACAATAGTTAAATTATTTAAAACAGTAAAAACAACGGAGAAAAACATGGGTCTTTTTGATTTTGTAAAAGGTATTGGTAAAAAAAATACAGCACCTGCAGAGCCTCAGGCAGCGCCAGCAACACCTTCTGAACCATCTGCACAAGAAATTGCCAATAAGTTATTGGGTCATATCAAAGCACTGGGCTTACCTGTAACTGGCTTGTCTGTGAGTTATAACGGGACTTCAGATCTAGCAACAGTGAAAGGTCAGGTGCAAAGCCAAGCAGATCGTGAAAAGATTATCTTGGCGGTAGGGAATATTGATCATGTGGCGCAAGTGGATGATCAGTTGACTGTAGCAACGCCAGAACCAGAAAGTAAATTTTATACAGTTAAATCAGGCGATAATCTTTCTAAGATTTCTAAAGAATTTTATGGTGATGCAAATCAATACAATAAAATTTTTGAAGCAAACCGTCCTTTGCTAAAAAATGCCGATGACATTTTCCCAGGTCAGGTGCTTCGTATTCCTGCATAAATATTTGTGTTTAAAGTAAAAAAAGCCATCTTGTGATGGCTTTTTTTTGTATGCGTGAATGGTGAAGTTGAATATAATGCGGCTGAAATAATTCAAAATAAGAAATCAATGAAACAAAAAATCATCTTTATTTTCTTGCTGTTGCTTGCAGTTGTTGTGTGTTTTTGTCTTTGGCTGCGGTGGGATGAGCGTATTGATCCTCGGGTGCTCAAGTGGCAGCAGTCTGAAATTTCTTATCATTCAAATTACACACAAGAGCCGTATTTTAACTTGCTTGGGCTGAATGCCGCAGATCGGTTTTCGGCATTGAATGTTGGGCGCTATCGTTATCATCAAGATTGGGCATTTAGTTTGTTGGGGCAAGAGCATCAGAATGTATTGGGCCAGCCATTGAATGCGAAGCTAACACGTGAAAAGTGGTCAGAAGAACAGACGAATTTAGTTGCGGAGTTTCAGCAATTGCTGGTCGATGATCCTAAGGCAGCTAGCGCATTTGTTGTTAAGCATCATCAGGTGCTCGGTGCGCTGATACAGCAAGAAAAGGTGCCGTTGCAGCGCTTTAACACATGGTTGCAGCATGCAGACCAATACCGCAGTTTAAGTATGCCGAGCAATTCCGCATATCCAGACTTTAAGTATTTAAATCAGTTGGCGATCCTTTATCAGATCAATATTGCGTTAAATAAAGAGGATAAGCTGGATGCATATATGGCTGAATATCAAAGATTGCAGCAGATGCTTGAGCGCCCGATCTCATTGGTTGAAAGGATGCTGATTCAAAGCTGGCTGGCACGTTATGTTTGAATTATACGTAATGAGCAATTAAAGACTGGACAAGTTGTTTATTTAGAGCCTTTAAGTGCCAGTCAGTTAAGTTTGCGCTCAGCAGCGCAATTGGAAGCCTATGGCGTATATGCGGTGTTGAAGCAGGTGCAGCAATTATCGGACTGGAATACCTCGTTGATGTATTGGTTGTATTTGCCAAATCAAACTGCAAATCAATTGTTTAAGCAATATGAAGAGGCGGCACAGCTATCTGAGCTTTCTTATGATTCGTTTAGGATGCAGGCTGGTCAAAAACAGGGACAGTATTCATCTTGGCATATCAAAAACTATTTGGGCAATACTTTGTCCAATATAGAGGGGGTGCCTTGGGAGCGCTATGTGCTTGCGGGGCACATTTTGAATGATCGAATTATGATTTTTAATTTGTTGAATCAGGGTGCGACTGATTTAACGCAGTTGAATCAAAATAGCCACGGCCGACGTTTCTTTAAGAAGGAGGGTATGCTGTGTGCTGAGGTGCCGTATCCGCGTGAGCAATTTAGAGCACACAATTGGAATATTTTAGATAGCTGTGTGCAGTTGTAGTTTTTGTATATAAACATTTTGGTATAGAAATAAAAAAGCCCCAATGAGTAGGGGCTTTTTTACAGTCGTTTAGAAGCTTGGCTTCACTACAACTAAAATGACAACCGCAAATAAAATCAAAGTGGGCATTTCATTAAAATAACGCCAGAATTTATGCGACTTATAATGTGCATTTTCGATAAGCTTTTTACGGTAATAACCACAAACAAAATGATAAATCACCAATAGTCCAACTAATCCAACTTTTAGGTAGAACCAAAGCGCTTCATGGTAGTGTCGTGTTGCATCACCCCAATCGACGAGGAAGTGCGCCGTGATCAGTGTAGCAATCATTGCGGGCCACATAATGCCGCGATATAGCTTGCGTTCCATGATTTGAAAGCGCTGATGACTCGTAGCATCATCACTCATGGCATGGTAGACATAAAGGCGAGGGAGATAAAATAGCGCTGCGAACCAGCAAACAACTGCGATGATATGTAATGCTTTGACCCAGAGGAAAGCATCTGATGGAGCATCCATATATTGACCCTTAAAAGGGCGGTGGGTGTGTGCTTTGGCACCGAAGCGCCAAAGCAGCAAACTTTATATTAAGCTTCCCATTTTTTGAAAACGAGGCAAGCGTTTACACCGCCAAAACCAAAACTGTTACTCATCACAGTATTCAATTTTGCATCACGTTTTTCAAGTACGATATCAAAAGGTTTTGCACCTTCGTCCAGTTCAGTCACGTTGATGTTTGGTGCAATAAAGTCATTTTGCATCATCAAAATAGAGTAAATCGCTTCTTGTACACCTGCAGCACCCAGGCTGTGACCAGTCATCGACTTGGTCGAGCTGAGTGGAGGAACTTGTCCTTCACCGAAAGCACGCTCCATTGCTTTAAGTTCAGTAACATCACCTGCCGGAGTAGATGTGCCGTGTGTATTTACATAGTCAATTTTGTCTACGCCGTGTTGTTTTGCTTCTTCAAGCGCCATCAGGACACAACGAGTCGCACCTTCACCTGATGGTGCAACCATGTCAGCACCATCAGAGTTTGCTGCATAACCGACAACTTCAGCCAAAATGTTTGCACCACGTGCTTGAGCATGTTCAAGTGACTCTAGTACAACGAAGCCACCGCCGCCAGCGATCACGAAACCGTCACGGTCAGCAGAGTAAGGGCGGGAAGCAGTTTCAGGAGTGTCATTGTATTTTGAACAAAGTGCGCCCATTGCATCAAATAAAAGACTTTGTGACCAATGGTCTTCTTCACCACCACCGGCAAGCATTAAGTCTTGTTTGCCCAATTGAATCAGGTTGTATGCATAACCAATGGCATCTGCAGATGTTGCGCATGCGCTAGTAATCGTATGTGCAATACCTTGCATTTTAAATGCCACACCCACGTTTGCGGTAATGGTGTTGGTCATGTTACGTGGTACAAAGAATGGCCCAACTTTACGTGCACCTTTGGTGTCTAGAAGTTCTTTCATTTCAACAACAGATGCAGTTGAACCACCACCTGAACCACCCGCAATACCGTAACGTGGATTACCGCCAATTTGTTCTGCTGTTAAGCCTGCATTTTCTACCGCAGCCAAAGCGGAGTTGTATGCATACATTGCGCATACGCCCATAAAGCGTTTTAAACGGCGGTCAATACCGTCAAAGTTTTGTTCTGCAGCCGCACTGACATGACTTTTAAAATTAAGTTCAGCATAACTTGGGTTGAAACGTGTTCCAGAAATCCCGTTTTGCAAAGAATGAGTGACATCTTCTAATGTATTACCAATGCATGAGTTGATGCCCATACCAGTGATTACAACACGTTTCATCTACAGATCCTTTATAGGTAGTGTGTGAGCAAGCTATAGAAAGTATACGATGGAAACTTTCTAAATAGGCGAACTCATATAATTTGATTGGAATAATGATAGCAGAAAGCTTTTTGAATTCTTATGGCAAATCCTATGCCTATTGTTGACTGAGCTAATTTGCAACTTTGCAGCAAAAAACTTAACTTAAAGATACATATTCAAGTTGTGATAAAGTTTGACTACACCTAGTATTTATCAATAATTTCAAGAATAGTTTTAATGAGGTAGGGAATGGTGAAAACGAATAATAAACCAACGGCAGGTCTACTCTCAAACGCCTTTGGAGTGGCTAAAAAGCTCAGTTCTACTGGGGTGTCCATCATTAATCATGTCGCACCCGAATCCGTAACTAAGGTCATTCAACCTCAAAAAAATGGTCAAACTTTGGAGGGTCAGTCAAGGCAAGCGGGCGTATTTGATGTAAAAAAATATGATAATCCTCAGCAAATCTTGCGTGAACACGTTCCAAATGTTTCTAGACAATTATTCGGTCGACATTTTAATACCGTAAATAATGTGGCTAATTTTGTTGCTCCTCAATTTAGTGACAAAATTTCTGATTATTTATTTGATCGACTTAATCATTTTAGTTCGGATATTTCATCTGTAGATGCTGTACTGGATGAAGCTGGGGTACGTGATTTAGAAGAGTTGACACAAGATGTCGATCGTTCGCGTCGTATTAGTCAGGCTCTGGGTGAGCAAAATAAATGGATTGCTTCGATTCAAGGGGCTTTAACAGGTGCGACAGGTGTTATTGGTTCAAGTATTGATATTCCTGCTTCACTGATTATGACTTTGCGAGTGATTTATCAAGTTGGACGTTCTTATGGTTTCGACTTAAGTAAAGAAAGTGATCAAGATATCGTTCAGTTTATTTTCAAACAGGTCGACTTGAGTTTAATTGCAGAAAAACAAACTTTGCTTATGGCAATAAAAGCTCTGAGTAGTACGCTACAAAATAGTGATTTACATCAATTGCAGCAATTGGTGGGTTCAGATACTGATGCAGCAGCATTGAAAAAATATGTACTAGATGAAAATGGTCAGTTTAAGTGGGCATGGCTCAATCAAATGCCAAAAGTTTCATTGTTAAATCAGCTATCACGATTATCTCCTGTGGTGAGTGTTGGTGTAAGTGTGGTGTATAGTCGCCGTTTAGTGGATGAGGTGAATCAGAAGGCACAGCAAGTCTTTTCTAATGCGCGCCAATATATTTTGCAGCATCAGGATATTAGCTTGTCACCTTTACATGCCTATGAGCGTTCTCTTGAGTTGCTTGCTCAAGCAACACCTAAATTACTAGAAGGTATTAAGGCGAAAGATATTGATTTGGCTGAGCCGGTACTAGATCAGACCATAGATGTTGCAGGTCATGAGAGTATCCGCGCAGTAAAAGTCATCAAAAAAGCACAAGTTAAAAACTCTGATGCAGCCGAAGTGGAAGTAGAGCAGGAACAAAAAGTCTCAGAAGGTTTGGAGGCACTTGCGGAGAAAGTTGTTGAGCCTCATGCACCCGGGGCTGCGCAAAAACCTGCTTTAGCTGAAAAAGATGAGTTTGATGTGTTGGAATCTGTACAGCAGGAGGATGTCCCAGTGGAAAAAGCTGCACCCAAAACTAAGCCGCGTAAAGCCAAAACAGCAGCCGTAGATAAAGTTACAAAAAAATCAGCAGATTCTTCTGAAAAATAAACTATTTATTTGTGGGTGAAAAATTGCGCAAATCACGATGAATAAATGTTTTCGATGATCGTATATTGTTGACCAATTTTAAGTCTTCGCTTACAATTGCATGCCCTCAAAAAGTAGTATTTTTTGGGGCTTTTTATTAACGGGAGAATTGCCAAATGGCAACAACAAATCAGTTGATCCGTAAGGGTCGTACAACTTTAGTTGAAAAATCTAAAGTTCCTGCGTTGAAGGCTTGTCCACAACGTCGTGGTGTTTGTACACGTGTTTACACAACTACACCTAAAAAACCTAACTCAGCAATGCGTAAAGTTTGCCGTGTTCGCTTAACTTCAGGTTTCGAAGTTTCTAGCTACATCGGTGGTGAAGGCCATAACCTACAAGAGCACAGTGTTGTTCTTATCCGTGGTGGTCGTGTTAAAGATTTACCAGGTGTACGTTACCATACCGTTCGTGGTTCTTTAGACTGTGCTGGTGTTAAAGATCGTAACCAGTCTCGTTCTAAATACGGTGCTAAACGTCCTAAGAAATAATCTGAAAAGATTAACTTCTTAGTTCGTTAGAACTGCAATCCTTTATCGTCTCGCTTGTCTGATTTCTGCATTTTTTGTGAAAATTCCAAGCGACGTATAGTAAGGCCAGCGAAAGCACATGACACTTTGTGCACCTGCTGGAGTAACCTGAAGTGTCATATTTATTAGGTGTATTAAAATGCCAAGACGTCGCGTAGTTGCTGCCCGTGAAATCCTTCCGGATCCAAAGTTCAGCAGCCAAACAATCGCTAAATTCATGAACCACGTAATGCAAGATGGTAAAAAATCTATTGCTGAAAGTATCGTTTACGGTGCTTTAGACCGCGTTCAAGAAAAATCTAAAGTAGACCCAGTTGAATTTTTCGAGACTACTCTTGAAAAAGTTCGTCCTATGGTCGAAGTAAAAGCACGCCGTGTTGGTGGTGCTACATACCAAGTGCCTATGGAAGTACGCCCATCCCGTCGTACTGCCTTGGCTATGCGTTGGTTAGTAGATGCTGCTGCTAAGCGTTCTGAAAAAACTATGGCTTTACGTCTTGCTGGTGAGTTGCTTGATGCAGCTGAAGGTAAAGGCGCAGCGATCAAAAAACGTGAAGATGTGCATCGTATGGCTGAAGCCAACAAAGCCTTCTCTCATTACCGTTTCTAAGCGGATAAAACAGCCCCTATTCAGGAGGGTGACAAATCAGTTGTCACTGTTTTGTCATCGAATCGCTTTAAGTTGCTATGCAGCTTAAAGCGTCCTGTTTTAAACAACAAAATTTAGGAATGCTAGAAATCATGGCTCGTCAAACCCCAATTTCTCGTTATCGTAACATTGGTATCTCTGCGCACATTGATGCTGGTAAAACTACCACTTCAGAACGTATTTTGTTCTACACAGGTGAAAGTCACAAACTTGGTGAAACTCACGAAGGTTCTGCAACTACAGACTGGATGGAACAAGAGCAAGAACGTGGTATTACTATTACCTCAGCGGCAGTAACATGCTTCTGGAAAGGGATGGGTAACCAATTCGAACAGCACCGTATTAACGTAATTGATACCCCAGGACACGTAGACTTCACTATTGAAGTTGAACGTTCTATGCGTGTTCTTGACGGTGCATGCATGGTTTACTGTGCTGTAGGTGGTGTACAACCTCAGTCTGAAACTGTATGGCGTCAAGCAAATAAATATAAAGTTCCACGTATTGCATTCGTGAACAAAATGGACCGTACTGGTGCGAACTTCTTCCGTGCTGTTGAACAAGTTAAAACACGTCTTGGTGGTAATCCAGTGCCAATCGTTGTTCCAATCGGTGCAGAAGAAAACTTCCAGGGTGTTGTTGACCTAATCGAAATGAAAGCGATTATCTGGGACGAAGCGTCTCAAGGTATGAAGTTTGAATATGGCGAAATCCCTGCTGAATTAGTTGATACTGCTAACGAATGGCGTACTAACATGGTTGAAGCTGCTGCGGAAGCATCAGAAGAACTCATGGACAAGTACCTTGAAGAAGGTGAGTTAACTAAAGAAGAAATCGTTTCAGGTTTACGTGCACGTACATTGTTGAATGAAATTCAACCAATGCTTTGTGGTTCAGCGTTCAAAAACAAAGGTGTTCAACGTATGTTGGACGCAGTCATTGAATTCTTACCTGCGCCGACTGATGTCGAGGCGATTAAAGGTATCCTTGACGACAAAGACGAAACTGAAGGTTCTCGTGAAGCGTCTGATGATGCTCCGTTCTCTGCGCTTGCGTTCAAAATCATGAACGACAAATTTGTAGGTAACTTAACATTCGTACGTGTTTACTCTGGTGTGCTTAAAGCAGGTAGCCCTTGCTATAACCCAGTTAAAATGAAGCGCGAACGTGTTGGCCGTATCGTACAGATGCACGCAAATGACCGTCACGATATTGAAGAAATTCGTGCGGGTGATATCGCAGCATGTGTAGGTCTTAAAGATACTACTACTGGTGATACATTATGTGATGAAAATAATGTAATTACACTAGAGCGTATGGAATTCCCAGAGCCAGTAATTGCGCTTGCGGTTGAGCCTAAAACTAAAGCTGACCAAGAAAAAATGTCTGTTGCTTTAGGTCGTTTGGCGAAAGAAGACCCTTCATTCCGCGTACGTACTGACGAAGAATCTGGTCAAACAATTATTGCTGGTATGGGTGAGCTTCACCTTGACATTATTGTTGACCGTATGAAGCGTGAATTCAACGTTGAAGCGAACATTGGTAAACCAATGGTAGCTTACCGTGAAACGATCAAAAAATCAGTTGAACAAGAAGGTAAGTTCGTACGTCAAACTGGTGGTAAAGGTAAGTTTGGTCACGTATACGTACGTTTAGAACCACTTGCTGAAGATGCTGGCAAAGATTACGAGTTCGCTGAAGAAGTTGTTGGTGGTGTAGTACCTAAAGAATTCTTCGGTGCAGTTGACAAAGGTATCCAAGAACGTATGAAGAATGGTGTCCTAGCTGGTTATCCAGTTGTTGGCATCAAAGCGACATTGTTCGATGGTTCTTACCATGACGTCGACTCTGACGAATTATCGTTCAAAATGGCTGGTTCTTACGCATTCCGTGACGGTTTCATGAAAGCAGATCCTATCTTGCTTGAACCAATCATGAAAGTTGAAGTAGAAACACCAGAAGACTACATGGGCGATATCATGGGTGACTTAAACCGTCGTCGTGGTCTTGTTCAAGGTATGGACGATTTACCTGGTGGTACTAAAGCTATCCGTGCAGAAGTTCCACTTTCTGAGATGTTTGGTTACGCAACTCATATGCGTTCTATGTCTCAAGGTCGTGCGACTTATTCTATGGAATTCGCTAAATACGCTGAAACACCACGTAACGTGGCTGAAGGCATCATCGCTAAGTTCCAATCTGGCGGTAAAAAAGGTGACGACGAGTAATCTTTCGATTACTATAAGCCCAAACTAATTCATAGTTAAAAACCAAATGCTCATGCAGTATCCCTGCATGAGTAGTTTAAAAAGGAAGATCTCATGGCTAAGGCTAAGTTCGAACGTAATAAGCCACACGTTAACGTGGGTACAATTGGTCACGTCGACCACGGTAAAACTACTTTAACAGCTGCAATTGCAACTGTATGTGCAAAAAAATTCGGTGGTGAAGCGAAAGATTACGCTGCAATCGACTCTGCACCAGAAGAAAAAGCACGTGGTATTACAATTAATACTTCACACGTAGAATACGATTCTCCAATCCGTCACTACGCTCACGTAGACTGCCCAGGTCACGCCGATTATGTTAAAAACATGATTACTGGTGCTGCGCAAATGGATGGTGCAATCCTTGTATGTGCTGCGACTGATGGTCCAATGCCACAAACTCGTGAACACATCCTTCTTTCTCGTCAGGTAGGTGTACCTTACATCGTTGTATTCTTAAACAAATGCGACCTTGTTGACGACGAAGAACTTCTTGAATTAGTAGAAATGGAAGTTCGTGAACTTCTTTCTACTTATGACTTCCCAGGCGACGATACTCCAGTAATCCGTGGTTCTGCTCTTGCAGCGCTTAATGGTGAAGCTGGTCAATACGGCGAAGATGCTGTAGTTGCTCTTGTTGAAGCTCTTGACTCTTACATCCCAGAGCCAGAACGTGCTATCGACCAAGCATTCCTTATGCCAATCGAAGACGTATTCTCAATTTCAGGTCGTGGTACAGTAGTAACTGGCCGTGTTGAAACTGGTATCGTGAAAGTAGGCGAAGAAGTTGAAATCGTTGGTATTAAAGATACAGTTAAAACAACTGTAACTGGCGTAGAAATGTTCCGTAAACTTCTTGACGAAGGTCGTGCGGGCGAGAACTGTGGTGTTCTTCTACGTGGTACTAAACGTGAAGACGTTCAACGTGGTCAAGTACTTGCTAAACCAGGTACAATCAAACCGCATACTAAATTCGACGCAGAAGTATACGTACTTTCTAAAGACGAAGGTGGCCGTCATACACCATTCCTTAACGGTTACCGTCCACAGTTCTACTTCCGTACAACTGACGTAACTGGTGCGATCGCGCTTAAAGAAGGCGTTGAAATGGTTATGCCTGGTGACAACGTAGAAATGTCAGTAGAATTAATCCACCCAATCGCAATGGACGCTGGCTTACGCTTCGCGATCCGTGAAGGTGGCCGTACAGTTGGTGCTGGTGTTGTTTCTAAAGTAACTGCATAATCACTAAATGTGTGTAAAAAAGCGCCTCTTTGAGGCGCTTTTTTTTATGCTTATTCAATGTGATAGGGAAATTGTCTGACAATATTTTTTAAAGCTGTCCTTTAGTGATAATTCACTGTCCTTAACTGAAATAATTACGCTTCAATAAAACCGTAATATGAAATCAAGAAAACCAATAAAAGTTTGAGTATTTCATAACTCAAAAAGGAGTTAGGCATGAACGCTAAAGTAAAGATTACTAATCGAGCAGGTGCAAGTTTCCCTGTACGTCGCATGAATTTTGATTTTGATGCGGTACCAGAGTACTGGATGAATGGCTCAGCAGGTTTGACACATTTTATGACCGCATTATCTGCTTTATTTCCAGCGGGTGAAATGTTCTTTATTGATAGTGTGCGTGCCGTACGTAAACACCCCGCGATCGCAAATAATGAAGCCCTACAAAAAGAAATTAGTGCTTTCATTGGTCAAGAAGCGATGCATACGCAAGAGCATGAGGGTTTTAATGCTTCTGCACAAAAATACGGTCATGATGTCGAAACACTTGATAAGGCAACGGGTCGTGTTATCCAAGGTGTGCGCAAAGTCTTTGCACGTATTGGTAAACCTGTTGGCATTACTCAAGAAATGGTGGATCTAACCGCAACCACGGCACTTGAGCATTTCACTGCAACCATTGCTTCACAGTTATTAGTTAACCCGCATATTCAAGCTTTAATGACAGATGAAACCATGAAAAATATGTGGTTGTGGCATGCGATTGAAGAAAATGAACATAAAGCCGTGGCTTATGATGTTTTTGAAGGTGTCTTTGGTCAGGGAATAAAGGCCTACGCACTCCGTACAGGTTCATTGATTGGCGCAATGGTGACTTTATTCTTCGTACAAAGTTATTTTGTCGCTCGTTTATTAAAAGAAGATAACAAGCTTAATTTTGAAGCATTAAAAGATATTTATACCTATGGTTATAGCCCTTCAAAAGGCATCATCACTGGTATGGGGAAAGAAATGCTGATGTATTTTAAACCCGGTTTTCACCCGAATGATTTAGATACTTCAGGTTTGTTAAAAACGTGGAAAGCATATTTGGGGCTCTAATCACAGCGCTGTGGTGACTTTTTGAGAAGGGCGATGTAAATCGCTCTTTTTTTTATTCAACTTTAGAGGCAAACTTTTTATAATGCGCATACCCTAGCTATAGAAAGATAAACGAAGATGATTCGTTTGATGCAAGACGCTGATGTACAGCAGGTTTACGATATCGAGCGCCGCGTACAAAGCCATCCTTGGACCATAAAACAATTTCAAGAATCGATTGCTGCCTATCAAAGTACGGTGATTGAGCGACAAGGAAAAGTTGTAGGTTTTTGCATTTTACAACCCGTTTTAGATGAAGCAAATTTATTGCTGATGGCGATCGATCCGGGCCAGCAAGGCAAAGGCTTAGGTTTTCAATTGCTCGATGAATCTATTGCTTTACTCAAAAATAACCCCATTCAAATCTTCTTAGAAGTACGAGAAGGTAATCAACCTGCGATCCGTTTATATGAAAAAGCGGATTTTCATCAAATCGATTTGCGAAAGAATTATTATCCAAATGCCGATGGAACACGAGAACATGCCATTATTATGGTGAAGGCTTGTAGTGATGATTTTGCAGCTTTATTTAAATAAAAGTGGTGAAGCGTAGTCAGATTTAAAGAAAGCATTCGTGAATAAACGGATGCTTTTTTATTGAATATCTTTTGTTGATCCCTTTTATTTAATAATAGGATTATTCCAACCAGAAGGCAGGGTGGTCATCAGGGAATCCCCCAGTTGGCTGATTTCTTCTTGGGTCAGTGGTCGGTTGAGTCGGCGCCATTGTCCATCAAGCAGAAGTTCCAGTGGAATGTACTGAGATTTATAATTCATTTTTTGCGAATCGGGCACCCAATAGCCCAAGTAGACATATTGCAGTCCAAGCTTTTGTGCATGCTCGATTTGTTTCAGAATGGCAAAAGTACCTAGTGAGCGACGGCTTTCATCAGGATCAAAAAAGGTATATACCGCTGAAATACCATCATCGAGTGGATCACAGGTAGATACACTGATCAGTTGCTCATCCAACCATAGCTCTAAAAAGAAACTGTCAGTGCAGCTATTGATTAAAAATTTTTCAAATTGATCTTGGCTGGGTGGGTACATATCACCATCAGCATGTCGTTCATTGATGTAGCGTTCGTACAGGGCATAATGCATTGCATCGGCATCTTGAGGGCGGCTAATTTTCACCGTTAAATCTTGATTCCGTTTCCACGCTTTTTTTTGCACGCTGTTCATTTGAAATTCATGAACAGGAACGCGAGAGGACAAACATTGGCGACAAAGATGACATTCAGGGCGGTAGACAAAATCCCCACTACGACGAAAACCCATGCGGGAAAGTTCAGATAACGTGACCACATCAATACGATGGACAGGATCAAGAAAGACCATCCGGGCAGATTTATTTTCTAAGTAGCTACAATCATGCGGAGGCGTGATGTAGTACTGTAATTCGTTCAACAGGGACTTCGGTTGATAGGAATTCATCGTAATATCCCTCTTTTATTGTCATGCGCTGAGACTTGCCCATTGCGCTATTGTTTTACTTGAAAATACACTGTCCTGATACTTTTTCCAATCGATAGAGGGTTGTTTCACAACATCTTGTAACGAATTAAGGTATTGTTGGCGAGAAAGTGTACTCGCACCTAAGCTTAAGAGGTGATCGTTGACCAATTGGCAATCGATCCATGGGAGCTGATTCTCTTGCCCGATGAGCATTAAGGTGTAAAACGCCATTTTAGAGACATCTGTTCGTGTACTAAACATAGACTCGCCAAAGCAGCCATGGCCAATATTGACACCATAGAGGCCTCCGACAACAGTCTCATTTTCCCAAACTTCAATGCTATAAGCATAGCCTGCTTCAAATAGCGCAGAATATCCCTGAATAATATCTTCAGAAATCCATGTTTCATTGGCATAACTACGCGGCAGTGAACATGAGCGAATCACAGTTTCAAACGCATGATTAATGGTGATCTTATAGTCCATTTTTTTCATGCTGCGTAATAAGGATTTACTCGGATGATAGTCATGCGGTCGAATAATGCAGCGGGGTTCAGGACACCACCAACAAATCGGATCACCTTCACTGAACCATGGGAAAAGACCGTGACTATAGGCTTCAAACAGTGTGGAAGGGGAGAGGTCAGCACCGATGCAAATTAAGCCTTCACCTTCGGGATCGCATTCAACAGGATCGGGGAAAGTAAATTCAGAAGGAGGGAGTATCGGCATGCCAAGCTTCTTATTGAGGTATACGGATTTTTATCATACATAAAAAAGCCAACCATCAGGTCGGCTAATTTTTAAAACTATTTAGCTAAGCAAATGACTTAAGCAAAAGATTATTCACCGAGTGCATCAAGGTATTTTTCAGCATCGAGTGCAGCCATACAGCCTGAACCTGCAGAAGTAATCGCTTGACGGTAAATGCTGTCGGCAATATCACCCGCAGCAAATACACCCGGAATAGATGTTTGTGTTGCGTTACCCGCTGTGCCACTTTGAACTTGGATGTAGCCGTCACGTAAGTTTAATTGGCCTTCAAAAATACCGCTGTTTGGTTTGTGACCAATTGCCACAAACATACCAGTGACATCAACATTTTGAGTTGAATCATCTTGCGTAGATTTAATACGTACAGAAGTCACACCGGTGTTATCGCCAATGACTTCATCCACTTGGTGATTCCAGATGATGCTGATTTTACCTTCTTTTTCTTTAGCAAAAAGATGATCTTGCAGAATCTTCTCTGAACGTAAAGAGTCACGACGGTGTACTAAAGTGACATGCGATGCAATGTTAGAAAGATACAGCGCTTCTTCGACAGCAGTATTACCGCCACCGACAACCATAACTTTTTGGTTTTTGTAGAAGAACCCGTCACATGTTGCACATGCACTCACGCCTTGACCCATGAAAGCAGCTTCTGATTCAAGACCTAAATATTGTGCAGTTGCACCTGTACAAATAATCAATGCATCACAAGTAAACTCTTCCATATCGCCTTTAAGCACGAACGGACGAACATTGAGATCTACTTCGTTGATATGGTCATACACAATTTCTGTGCCAAAACGTTCAGCATGCGCTTGCATTTGTTCCATTAGGGCAGGGCCTGTTAAACCTTCTGCACCACCTGGCCAGTTGTCTACTTCTGTCGTTGTAGTCAATTGACCGCCTAATTGAATACCTGCGATGAGTGTCGGTTTCAGGTTCGCACGGGCAGCGTATACCGCAGCGCTATAACCTGCAGGACCAGAACCTAAAATAATTAGACGTGAGTGACGAGCGCTCATCCGTAGAATCCTTTTTTTATATGATAATTTGTGGAATTATACGTCAAAGTTTGAAACGATTGTGTGAGATTAAAGTCGATATTATTGATCATCGAAATCGTTTTGAGCTATATAGAATAAAGTTAACAACTATACTTAAATTATCTTGCATCTTTTTTATTGAACAGGTGCATAATAACAGGTTTAGATTCAGCCCATTTTTGTTGTGGGTAATGACAAAAACATTCATGAAGAATTGGTTACAGGAACGTATATGACAGCGGTGTCGGGTGCATATGCACAGCGCTTAATAATGACATTATTCCTTGTTTCATTTGGGATATATCTGTTCCTTGCAACAGTCACATATACGCCATTTGATCCGGGATGGATGCATTTATCCAGTGATACTCAGCAAGTTTCAAATGCCAGCGGCGTCGCAGGCGCATGGATAGCTGACTTACTCTATGGATTTTTAGGTTGGGCAAGTCTGCTGATACCTGTCTATTTATTTCTCGAAGCAATTCAAGTATGGTGGCCGCGTAGTTTTCTAAACCGTCCATTTCGCTATGCCGCTCAGTTCTTTATTTTACTGGCAACTTCAAGTTTACTTTTCCTGTTTTGGAATGTTCCCGAAGATACTTTAGAAAATGCATCGGGCGGGATTATTGGTTATGAACTGGGTCAAAGTCTTGAACAAATTTTAACGGTCTATGGTGCAGCAATATTTCTTATTGCATTTTGGATCATGTTGTTCACTTTGGCCTTTGGTATCAAGTGGAATAAGACATGGGCAACTATGAAGTCCACACCGGCTTATCTCCAAGATTTGTTCTATCGCAATGTCCCTGAAGGAGATACTGCTTTTGACCGTACCGTACCATCTACTAAAAAAGGCAGTGTGGCTACTAATGTATCAAAAGTGGTTGCACCAGTTACACCCGCCCATGAACATCATGCTGTAGAGGTTGACCCTGTAGTACGCGATCGTGTTGCTGAGCGTTTATTTGATGATATTGCTGATAAAGAATGGGCAGACAAAGAAGGCAATGCACAGCTTTTATCTACGGTAAATTCGCCGGAGACTGCTACACCATCCGATGAAGATTTTGAACATACTTTGGCGAAAGTTCGTCAGCTTGAGCAAGATCAACAACATGTTGTTGCGACGGGAGAGGTTTGGCGTGCCTTGCATTCAAATGATGACCAACGGCACAAACAAGATATTGATGCTTTACTGAAAGCTGCAGAAGAAGAGCAGCCTGCCAATCAAACTGAATATTTCAACAAAACAGCAGATGTGCATTCGACTTCTCCGACAGAAGCGGTGCCAGCGGCTAAAAAATCAGTGGATTGGGATGATGATGAAATCTTCGATGAGCTGTTAGCCGCTGTCCCGAATGGTAAAACAGCGACGGATGTGCATAGCCCATTTAATACATCGCAAAATGAAAGTCCAGCAACGCATTCAAATGAATTTGCTACAGGTGCTGCTGCCACAGTTGCAGGTTTAGGTGTAGCTGCTGCACAGATTACACCGCTGACCACACCGAAAAATATCAGTGCTGAAACCGAATTTAATGATCTTGATGATTTGCTGGTTGAAGAAGCAGAGCGAGCGATAGAACAGGCGCAGCCGGTTCGTACAACCAGTAGTTACGCGCAATCTACGCCTTTGGTTCGTGCTGAAATCAATACGCAGCCGCAGACTTTTGTATCTGATGATGAAAAAGCCTTAATCAGCTCGAATAAAGATGCATTCCGTGAAGTGTGGCAAGAAACGGCGGGTAAACCTGAAGACATCGATTTAGATCTCGAAGATGATTTTGACTTTGATGCGCCTTTAACCGATGCCTCTGGTCGTCCAATGTCTCGTGCGATGCAAGTGGCACAAAAACGTTTGGATTTACCGACTTTGCCGGGATTGGAAATATTAGATCCTGTAGATCCGAATAAGAAAGTTAATTTCACTGCAGAGCAATTGTCTCGCTTGTCTGAACTTTTAGAAATTAAGCTGCAAGAGTTTAATGTCAAAGCTAAAGTTGTAGAAGCACAGCCGGGCCCTGTCGTGACACGTTTTGAACTAGATTTGGCACCCGGTGTCAAAGCGTCGAAAGTCACCAATATTTCACGTGACTTGGCACGCTCAATGTCTATGGCCTCTGTACGTGTGGTTGAAGTGATTCCAGGTAAACCCTATATCGGGATTGAAGTTCCGAATAGTTCGCGTGAAATGGTTCGACTTATTGAGCTGTTAGAAACGCCGGCATACCGTGATCCAAATGCCTTACTTAGTATGGCGATGGGTAAAGACATTTCCGGCAATCCTGTCTTGGCAGATTTGGCGAAAGCACCGCATATGTTGGTGGCAGGTACTACGGGTTCTGGTAAGTCAGTCGCAGTCAATGCCATGTTGTTGTCGATGTTATTGAAGTATACACCTGAGCAACTGCGTCTCATCATGATTGACCCGAAACAGTTGGAACTTGCCAACTATAACGATATTCCACATTTATTAACGCCTGTCGTAACCGACATGAAAGATGCGGTGAGTGCATTGAACTGGTGTGTGAATGAAATGGAGCGACGTTATAAGCTGATGTCCTTGATGAAAGTACGTAAGCTGACTGACTTTAACCGCAAAATTGAAGAAGCAATGGCTAATGGTGAAGATCTCATTGATCCAACTTGGAAGCCAGATGACTCTGCAACCCAAAGTCGTGCGCCACGTTTGCAGCCGATGCCGTTGATCGTAATTGTTGCCGACGAATTTGCTGACATGATCATGCAAGTGGGTAAAAAAGCTGAAGAAATGATTACCCGTCTTGCACAAAAATCACGTGCGGCAGGGATTCATTTGCTGTTGGCGACACAGCGTCCAACCGTAGATGTAGTAACAGGTTTGATCAAAGCCAATATTCCAACCCGTGCTGCGCTACGTGTCAACAGTAAACTGGATTCACGTACTATCTTAGATGCTGGTGGTGCGGAAGACTTACTGGGTCATGGTGATATGTTGTTCCTCGGACCGGGTAAAATTGAACCTGAACGAGTACATGGCGCGTTTATTTCAGACGATGAAGTGAACCGTATTTGTGATGCATGGCGTGAGCGCGGTGAACCGAATTATGTCGATGAAATCCTCACGCCTTATGATGAAGAGCCGACATCTCGCGGTTTTGAAGATGGTGATGGCGGATCAGACCGTGATGCGTTGTATGATCAATGTGTTAGTTTCGTTTTAGAAACACGTAAAGCATCGACGTCATCTTTACAGCGTAAATTCAGTCTCGGCTATAACCGTGCTGCACGGATTATTGATCAGATGGAAGAAAATGGCATCGTCAGTGGGATGGGGCCAAATGGTAAACGAGATATTTTGGTCTAAGTCCTAAAATAAAAAACCTGCTTCGGCAGGTTTTTTTATTTTTAGATTGAGAACTCATCTTGGTAGAACATGGACTGGGCCAGTTCGATAAAGGCTTTGCAAGCCGGGCTCATGAGTTTTTGATTTTTTACGGCGAGTCCAATCTGCCGTTGGGTATTTGGAAAGAGTGGGCGTTTAACCACATGTGGATGTAGCGCCAACAGCTCAGTAGGCATCGCCATATCCGCAACAATAGCAATCCCTTCCTGTAAATTCACCATGTTTAAAATGGTTAGCAGTTGCGACATTTGATAGGTGATTTTAGGTTGTATGTGGTGTTGTTTAAGCAGTTTTTCCACATGGGACTGGCTGCCTGCACGGGTCATAATAAAGGGGTAGTTTTGCAGGTCTTGGATATTTAAATGACTGTGTTTGGAAACTGAATAACTATCTGGAATCAAGGCAATGAAAATATCTTGGATTAATGGGAAGGTGAACAGTTGCGGCTTAGGGAGTACGGCAAAACCCACATCAATTTGACGTTCAGAAATCCAACGAGACACTTCTGCATCGGTGCCTTCCTCGACATAGATCTCAATATGCGGATAACGTTCTCGATACGCCTTTAATAGCTCTGGAAGCAGATGAATCGAACTAGAAGAACCAAAAGAGCCAATTCTCAGCGTTCCTTGTTGAATACCATGTGCGGCATGCACTTCTTGTTGCATGATTTGTGCGGTATTGATGACTTCTTTGGCATGCAGCAATAACTGCTGACCAATGTGGGTCAGGCTTATTTCGCCTTGCTCACGGCTAAATAAGCTGACATTCCAATGTTGCTCTAAACACTTTAATGCATGAGAGACAGCCGACTGCGTAATTCCCAGTTGCCGAGCAGCGAGAGTAAAGCTTTGTTGTTCTGCGACTTTAATAAAAATTTCAAGCTGAGAAAATGTCATTGCCATGAGTAATTGCTCATTTTGTTATGAGTCTAGATGAGGATTATATTGTGCTACATAAATGGTTAAAGATGAAATAGCTTGTTTATTTCAAGGCGTATAGCATGAATATCGTCGTCGCATTGTTTCCCCTCGTTGCATTAATAGCGATGGGCTATATGCTTAAATACACACAGTTTGTTCAGGATGAATTTTGGGCAAATTCAGAAAAACTCAATTACTATGTTTTATTTCCTGTGCTGCTATTTTTGAATGTATCAGCCGTGCAATTGGATATGAACACTGTTTCACGAATGTTGACAGTACTAGTTGCGGGCACCTGTTTGATCAGCATCGTGTTGTGGGGGATCAAGCAGTTTATGGATATCCCCGTGCAGCGTTTTGGCGTGTATATCCAAAGTCATATCCGTTTTAATACCTATATTGGTTTGTCGCTCATGGGTGCTTTATTTGGCTCCATAGGCATGCAGATGTTTGCCATGTTAATTGCCGTTGCCGTCCCCTTAGTGAATATTATTTCAGTCTTGGCGTTTTCAAATTTAAGTGTGAAGCAATTAGGGCAGACCTGTCAGTCCATCGCAAAAAATCCCTTAATTTTAGGCTGTGTTGCAGGGGTATTGTTTAATTTATCAGGCTTGAGTCTGTTTGAAGGCTTACCTGAACTATTAAAAATCTTGGCAGCCATGAGTTTACCGCTCGGACTACTTTCTGTTGGGGCAGCATTACAGTTTCAGCAAATGCGCGCCGATCTACGTCGTTTAAGTTTAAATACGATAGGGCGTCTCATGTTAATGCCATGTATTGCTTATCTATTGAGTACTTGGATGGGTCTGACTGATTTTGAGCGAATGATTTTAGTGGTCTTTTTTGCTTTGCCAACTGCATCATCGTCTTATATTTTGACACGCTATTATCAGGGCGATTCACAACTGATGGCGGCGATTATTAGTGTACAAACCATTGGTTTTGGCTTGATGTTTCCATTGCTCATGTTGACCGTGCATTGATTATGATGATATTCAATAACGCCGGTATTAAATAAGATAAAAAAGCCCGCATCATGCGGGCTTTTTTTGGTACTCGAAATTAAGCAAATTTTGCCAATACTTCGAGGAAACCTGCGCTTTGACGTGGATATTGAGCAATCACGTCATGAATACGCTGACCTTCAGGATTAGTTGCGTTCACATCACGACCATCGGCAACGAATTGAGTCAAAAGACGCTCATAGTCATTTGGACGCATATGTTTGAAAGCATGGTAAAGCACGTGAAAGTCGCCATTCACTCCTTCAGGAGGAAGCTGAGTAAGGTAGGCAAATACACGCTCATCTGACCATTCTTCGTTGAACGTTGCTGGCTGAGATAATGCCATCGCAATCTCCTTGCTGGTTTAAAAATACAAAAAGGCAAAAATGAGTACGCAAGTAAAATGGTTTTATTCGCCATCTCTAAGTTAAGCGACTCATTTTATGGTTGGATCAAAAGTTATTTTTTGTTATCCCGTTTACCCGAAGCAAAACTTTTGATCTGACAAAGGAATAAAACTAATCCAGCCCACTCAAAGCAAAGCTTCTCGTCTTGCGGCTGGGTAAAGCAGCGCTTTACTGATCCAGCCTCACATTTTGCCTTGATTCAATTTACTTGGCTAATCAGAATTCAGATTAACGTTCTTCAGGCAAATTGATATTCATTTCAAGCATTTCAATATTCGCTTCAGAACGAACAGACATTTGAATATGTTGCTCATCTACACCACGAACATAGCGGTTTACCACTTGCATGATTTCTTTTTTCATCATGTCGATCTTGTCTTGGCTGAGGCGTTTACCCAGACCATTTTCAGATGCCACGATGACTTTTAAACGGTCTTTTGCCGTTTGTGCGCTTGACGGTTTCTCGTCGCTGCTAAAAAGTTTGCTCCAGAATCCTGCCATGATTACGCTCCAAATAGACGTGCTAACCAACCCTTAGGTTTTACCGTAATGTGACGGTAAGGGCGCTCTTCACCAAGGAAACGTGCAACAAGGTCATCATACGCTTGGCCAGCCGCTTCTTCTGTAAACAGAATCACTGGTTTACCTTCGTTCGATGCTTGTAGAACGCTTTTACATTCAGGAATAACACCTAAAGTCGGTACGCGTAAAATATCTTTTGAAATGTCATCAATCGTCAACATCTCTTGTTTATCCGCACGTTCTGGATTGAAACGTGTAATACAGAGATGCTTACGGATACGACCTTCGTTTTGTTCTACTTTTTTGGTTTTGCTGTCGAGCATACCAATAATACGGTCAGAGTCACGTACCGAAGAAATTTCTGGGTTCGTCACAATGATCGCTTCATCAGCATGATACATTGCTAAAATTGCACCACGTTCGATACCCGCAGGTGAGTCACAAATAATGTAATCAAACTCTTGAGAAAGTTCGTCCATCACACGTGCTACACCTTCATCTGTTAACGCGTCTTTATCACGGGTTTGAGATGCAGGTAGAATGTAGAGATTTTCAATATCTTTATCGCGAATAAGCGCTTGTTGTAATCGAGCTTCGTTATTTAATACGTTTACAAAGTCATATACAACGCGGCGTTCACAGCCCATGATCAAGTCTAGGTTACGTAAACCCACATCAAAGTCGATCACAACAGTTTTGTGGCCGCGAAGGGCTAAACCTGTTGCAAAAGATGCGCTTGTAGTTGTTTTACCTACGCCACCTTTACCTGATGTTACGACAACAATTTTCGCCACCGAATCCACTCCTGTTATGGTTTAAATCCCCTTTTTTAATTAGGGGTTTGGTGATTATTTATACATTAAAATTGCAAAGCTTCAAATACTAGCTCTTGCTGGTCATTCAAATAAATATGTACTGGCTGTTTGACCACATGAGGTGGAATGTCATCAGCGACACAGTAAGTCCCTGCAATTGAAACCAATTCAGCTTCTAATGAATGGCAGAAAATACGTGCAGCCGTGTTCCCACCAGCTCCGGCAATGACTCTACCACGAGCACTACCATAAATATGTATATTTCCTGAAGCAATTACTTCTGAACCGCTATTAATACCAGCATTAATAATGATATCGCCATGGTCTTGGACTAAACATTGACCTGTACGCAAAATTTCATTGTGATACGACGTAGCATGACGAATGGTCGGTACTTCGACTGCAGCAATTTTATCTTTGGTTTTTTCTTCTGCAGGCGCGGGTTCTTCAACCACTTGTTCGCGTGTCGGTTTAACTTGTTGTAGTTTGCGATCCACAGGAACTACGGGAAATTGGATAGCACGTGCTTGGTCCGATAGCGGACCTTCAGTGACACCAATCGGTTGAATTTCAATACTAATAAGTAGTTGAATCAGTGCAATTAGTTCTTGATCAACCGTACTTTCAATCACGGCTAATGTTCCGGGTGGAAAAGCCTTTTGGAACATTGGAGTAAGTTGCTGGCGGATCGCATCATGATCATTGGTATCGAGGTGAATGCGAATCGCATTGACCATTTTGCCTTTTATCCGTATATCAGCCATATTGAATCCTTGAGACTTCTAACTATTACTTTTGTGCCGAAGTAGTTATGTTGTAAATAGAGCAAATCCTAGAACAATTTGCATGAATACTCTAGCGGAGTTCGCAATTATTTTTGACTAAGTGTTTATTCTGTAGCTTGGTCCTGTTCCTTCATAATCTGCTGCCACTGTTTTACTTTCACTTGCTTACGAATAGCCTCTAGACTTTCAAAAACCGCAGAGCGAACCAACTCATCCAGCTGGGCATTATTTTCGATTTCAATACGGCTAACACGCTGTGAAATGTCTAAATATAGATTGGGTTTTTGAGCCGTCGATGTATTGGGATAAGCCAATGGGGAAATTAAACCTTGGGTAATATTTTCACCCAAACGTTGCCCGATACTTTGAATCTGCTGTTCAATGCGGCTGCCAACGATTGGCACTAAGCGCAATAGCTGCGTGAGTTCTGGAGTGTCTTCGATGGCCTGACTGACGATTTGTCCGACATTTTTGGCGATCAATTCACGTTCAGTACGTAGCTCTTTGCTTAAATTTTCTTGCAAAATCTCAGCTAAAACTTGGGTGAACATCTCACGGTGATGCTGCACAAGATTACTAATTAGGTCTTTATGGGTTGTACTGGTATTGAGCTCATGCTTAACACCATCTAACACGGTAAGTACCACACGATCTGACAGTTCTTCCATCACGACTCGATAGTAGAACAATGCCTTTTTCTGCCATGCAGAAGGCACGATTTGATAGCCCATTTCATACAGTCGATAAGCAATAATGCCCGCACGAAATAAACGCAGGAAACGTAAATGCGGCACAATAGCTAAAATTTCGTACCAATGTATAAACGGGAAGAAGAACCAGCGCTGATGGTGCTTGTTGATGATGGCAATCGCCCAGCGCACCAACAATTCTACAATCAAAAAGATAATGAACCACGCTTCGGTGGTAATCACCCATGGATGTAAATGTTCACGGTAAAAACTCAGCACATCGGGCAGGTGGATACTGTTAAAGAACCAACTGCCAAGATTGCTCATGAGGAAAAAGTTCATGCACAGGCAGAACAAGTTAAAAACAATAATAAACACCATGAATATGTCATAAATCAAAAACAGTTTGAATGACCAACTGTTTGGATTGACATGATGATATTTAGATTTCTTGTTTTGCGGTATGCTGTTCTGCGACATAAAACTTCTTCTTAATTATTCAGTAACTGAGTATTTAGCTTTCATACGAGTAATGAGTTGGTCTTTCTCCGTCCACAGCTCATCCACCCAATGCTGAAATTTTTCACGGAACTCTGCGTCATCTTCATAGTTGCCGCCATGCACCCACGTTGGAATTTCAATTTTACGTAAATCCACGGCGATACGTGGAACTTCACCTAGCCAAAATTCGCCATAACCTGGTGCACCATTTGGATAGACGATGGTCATATCTACGAGAGCATCAACTTGATCCCCTAAAATATTGAGTGCCAGTGCTAAACCACCCGCTTTCGGCTTAAGAAGGTTTTGATACGGTGATTGCTGCTGCACATGTTTTTCAGGGGTAAAGCGAGTGCCTTCCAAATAGTTCAGCAGGGTAAAAGGCTGGCTCAATAACTGTTCACAAGATTTACGCGCTTCTTCCATATCTCGATATTTAAGTTCAGGATTTTTCGCGATTTGTTCTTTACTGTGTCGTTTCATCATTGGGAAGCCTAAAATTTTAAAAGCTTGTCCAACAAATGGAATGAAAATGAGTTCCCATTTGGTAAAGAAACGCGTCAGTGGCATACGGGTTAAACCAAAATATTGGTTAACTGTTGTATCGACCCAACTCTGATGGTTACAGGTCATGAGATAGCGACCATGCAAATTTAAGTCGAGGCCTTCATCGATGGTGATATCCCATTTTGTGTTGGGTAAAACGTGATCAATTAACCAGTTATTGACCGTGAGCCAACTGTTGGTAATTTTTATGTTGGTTTCATCAACCTTTTTTGATTTTTTAAAGAGTTTGGTTAGACCAAGGGCTAGTACAGGAGGACCATGGAAAAAAGTACTGCCTGTCATAACTGAACCGACGGTAAGTCCTTTGCTAATTTTTTTTAGTGTCGGTTGCTTATTTGTTTGAGATGACATATAAAAAGTCCTAGCGGAAATTGTCCAAATAATGATTGATTCTAATAAATATAGTTCGAGTTGATTAAATAAAAAAGGGCATCTGCAGAACTGTGAAGAAATTGTGATGGAATTAACAAATAAATCTCGTATTCATATTACAAATTGTAACTAAACGTTTTATTATTAACAAAAAATCAATGGTTCAGCCATTTGTTTTACTTCATCATTTCAACCATACAACAAAACACAAAGAAGGAGGCATGCAATGCGTGCACTAGTAATTTCGGCAGTAGTTGGGGCAATGGCACTTACTGGTTGTCAAAACATGGAATATGACAAAGCAGCAATCGGTACTGGTCTAGGTGCTCTTTTAGGCGCTGGTATTGCTTATTCTAATGCTGATAAAGACAAAATGGGTCAAGCAGCTGCAATTGGTGCTGTAGTTGGTGGTGGTGCAGGTCTTCTTCTTGATAAGAAAGAAAAACGTCTTAAACAAGAATTGGCTGGTACTGGTGTTGACGTAGGTCGTAATCCAGATGGTTCGATCAACCTTGTTATGCCATCAGTAACTTTCGCAACTAACTCTTCAACTATTCAATCTCAGTTCCAATCTGCATTGAATGATGTTGCTAAAGTATTGCGTGAAGACGGTACTGCAAACAAACTTGCAATCGTTGTACACGGTCACACAGACAACACAGGTTCTGATGCGATCAACAACCCACTTTCTCAAAACCGTGCAAACTCAGTGAAAAACTACCTAGCGTCTCAAGGTATTTCTTCAACTCGTATTACTGCACGTGGTTACGGTTCAACTTCTCCAGTAGCGGATAACTCAACTGCTGCAGGTCGTGAACAAAACCGTCGCGTAGAAATCTCAGTTTACGAAACTAAATAAGTTTTAGTTCGAAACGAAAGGCCACCCTCGGGTGGCTTTTTTTTATGGCATTTTTAATGACCGATAAAATACATTTTGCATTAGGCAAGATCGTTTCAGATGACTATAATCATCCTCGAATTAATAAGAGGAAAGACTATGTCACTGGCAAGTCAGTTGAACGACAAGCAACTTGAAGCAATGAAATACACTCAAGGACCCTTGTTAGTACTTGCAGGGGCAGGTTCAGGCAAAACATCGGTGATTACCCGTAAAATTGCCTATTTGGTGAAGCATTGTGGTATTCCTGCGCACCGTATCACCGCGATGACCTTTACCAATAAAGCTGCGCGTGAAATGAAAGAGCGTGTGACGAAGCTGATGAGCCGTGAAGAGGCAAAAGGGCTGTCGGTTTCTACATTCCATAACTTCGGGCTAAACATGCTCCGTTTGGAATTAAAAAATACACCACTGAAAAATAACTTTTCAATTTTAGATGCAGATGACTGCAAACGCATTTTGATGGACTTAATGCATCGCGACAATTTATCCGGTGCAGAAAGTAAAGAGCTGATTGCCAAAGCCATGAAAATGATTTCAGATTGGAAAAACGATCTGATTCCACCTGAGCAAGCGCATACCACCTGTGAAACAGCAGAAGACGTTCAGTTTGCACATCTGTATCAACTGTATGAGCGTAATTTACGTGCCTACAATGCTGTGGATTTTGATGATTTGATTGTCATGCCGACGCGCTTATTACAAGAAAATGCAGAAGTGCGTGATCGTTGGCAAAATCGAATCCGCTATTTATTGGTCGACGAATATCAAGATACCAACACCGCGCAATATATCTTGGTGAAATTACTCGTGGGTGTCATGGGACAGTTCACCGCGGTAGGTGATGATGACCAATCGATTTATGCATGGCGTGGTGCTAAGCCTGAGAATATGGCTTTATTGAAGGAAGATTTCCGTAATCTGAAAGTGATTAAACTTGAGCAAAACTATCGCTCGACCAGTCGTATTTTAAAAGCTGCCAATACAGTTATTGGCAATAACCCACATATTTTCGATAAAAAGCTTTGGTCAGATAAAGGCCATGGTGAAGTGATCCGCGTGATTACTTGTCGTAATGACGATGATGAATCAGAACGCGTCGTAAAAGACTTGATTACGCACAAGCTGATGAACGGTAAAAATTGGAAAGACTACGCCATTTTATACCGTGGTAATTTCCAAGCGCGTGCTCTAGAGACACAGCTACGCCAAATGCAGATCCCGTATAAATTATCGGGTGGTCAGTCTTTCTTCGCTCGTGCTGAAATTAAGGACTTGATGAGCTACTTGCGTCTGATCATTAACCCTGAAGATGACAGCGCATTCTTACGAATTATCAATACGCCAAAACGTGCGATTGGTCCTGTGACTTTGGAAAAGCTTGGTCTATTTGCGCAGGAAAGTAATTTATCTTTGCTCAGTGCAGCAGGGGATCAGCGCTTGAGCATGGCGATTCCGAAAAAAGCCACAACCCAATTGGCCGAATTTGCGGACTTTATTTCGACCTTTACCCGTGAATTATTAGAAGATGATGAGCCTGTTCCCATTATTCGTCGCATGATGATTGAAGCAGGTTATATCGACTATGTGAAAGAGTCTGCAGCGACGCCTGCGCAGGAAAAAACCAAGCTGGATAATATTGAAGTGCTATATAGCAGTATTCAAAGTTTGATTAACCGCGCTGAAGATGTAGATGAAAAGAACATTGAAAGTGTGATTCGTAAGATGGTGCTGCTCGATATGTTAGAACAGCAACAAGAAGAAGAAGACACCGATAAAGTCAATTTGTTAACACTTCATGCGTCGAAAGGTCTGGAATTTCCATTTGTTTATTTGATTGGTCTGGAAGAAGAAATTCTACCGCATAAAAACTCCATTGCTGCTGACACGGTCGAGGAAGAACGACGTTTGATGTACGTGGGGATTACTCGTGCACGTCAAGGCTTAACTATGACTCTAGCAGAGCAACGTAAAGCCGGTGGTCAAATGCGACAAATGACACCAAGCCGTTTCTTGGACGAACTGCCACAAGATGAATTGGAGTGGTTAGGCCGCAAGAAAAAGCTGGCAGGGGATATCGATCCTAAACAGCAAGCACAGCATTATTTAGAAAATTTACGCGCGCTGATTAAGCGTTAAAGCTTAAAGCGTAGAATATTTTATTTATTTTTTGAAATTCGTTTTATTGAAACAGGAATGGACCATGAAAGTTCAAGTTAAAGTTCTCGACACACGTTTAGGTACGGAATGGCCAATGCCAACTTATGCAACAGCAGGTTCGGCAGGTCTTGATCTCCGTGCATGTGTAGAAGAGACTACCGTGATTGAGCCGGGTCAAACTGTTCTGGTAAAAACAGGCTTATCGATTTATATCGAAGACACTAACTTTGCAGGTTTAATTTTGCCGCGTTCAGGCTTAGGTCATAAACACGGAATCGTGTTGGGTAACTTGGTCGGTTTGATTGACTCAGACTATCAAGGTGAATTGATGGTATCTGTTTGGAACCGTAGCCAAACGGCATTTAGTCTAGAGCCGGGTGAGCGTTTAGCACAATATGTTTTAGTGCCAGTTGTACAAGCTCAGTTTGATATTGTAGATGAGTTTGAAGCCACTGAACGTGGTGCAGGCGGTTTTGGTCATACAGGTAAAAACTAATCAGCGCGAGACTTTTGATCCAGTGTGTTGACAAGTAAATGCCTACAATCAAGTAGCTAATAAAAACCATCCTCGTGATGGTTTTTATTTATATCATTTTATTTAAATTTTTAATTTATTCAAAATCAAATCTATATTTAGAGTGTTTAGGCTTTTATCAATATCGTTTATAGTCTTATCTCGAAAAAATTTAATTCTGATGTAATTACTCGGATTATATTTTAATAGAGAAGAATAAATTGCACCTTCTTTGTTGATTTAAATTTAATCAATTTACTATATTTGTACAGAGTGGAATAGGGATTTAAAAATATTTGAAAAGTAAAATAAATATAGATGAACGGGTGGTTTGATATTTTTTAAATTGTAAATTAATGATTTATATATAAAAATAATTTGTGGAAAATAGAAGTTTTGGGATTAATTTTTAAGTTTTTGATCAGTATTTAAATATTATTAATTGATTGTTAACTAAAATTGTTATAAAAAAGCTACACTTTTTTCAGGATTTTATCCTTTAATTAAAAGCTTAAATTCTCATTAGAGTTTTAGATTTTTTAATTAATAAAGATGTAATTAGAAGAACATAGTATGGGTTCACTGTTTAATCACTTTCCGCAACATATTTTTCGTGCATATGACATTCGCGGGAAAATATCGCTCTTAAATGCTGATTTAGTTCAGTCAATTGCTTGTGGCTTAGTCAAACAATATTTAGATGTAGGGCAAAAGAGACTTGCTATTGGCTATGATGCGCGTTTAACCAGTCCAACCTATGCAAAAATAATTCAAAAAGTCTGCCATGAGGCTGGCCTTGAAGCGGAAATTATTGGCTGCTGCTCAAGCCCGATGTTGTATTTTATTGCGGGACAATTTCAAGGCAATGGCATTATGGTGACGGCGAGCCATAATCCTAAATCAGATAATGGTATCAAGTGGATTATCAAAGGTGAGCCACCTTGTCCGGAGATGATTCAACACGTTGCAGTCGAAGCACGAAATTGTTTTTCATCGGAACGTGTGCATTTGATGACTGAACATGAGCCACACGAAATCAAGCCTGAATATTGTTTGGCCTATCAGAAATTTATTTTAGATGACATTCATTTACAGCAACCACTTAAAGTTGTGATCGATGGCATGCATGGTTCAGCTGGGCATTGTGCAGCCTTATTATTAAACAAATTAGGCTGTGAAGTTTTGGCATTACGTTGCCAAGCTGATGGACATTTCCCTGATCATGCTCCAGATCCATCACAGCTCAAACATTTAACTCACCTTCGCCAAGCCATACAGTTGCAAAAGGCTGATATTGGTATTGCTTTAGATGGTGATGGTGATCGTTTAGTACTGATTGATGAAACTGGCAAAGTGGTTTCTGCAGATCGATTATTATGTTTATTTGCTGAAATTTGTTTGACTCAAAAACCACATGCAGAAGTGGTATTTGATGTGAAATGTTCAACGATGATTCGCGATACTGTGTGTGATCTAGAAGCACAGCCTGTCATGATTCGAACAGGTAGTAGTTTCTTGCGAAAGTATATTTCCCAATCTAAAGGCAAAGCGGTTTTTGGTGGTGAATACGCAGGGCATTATGTTTTTAATGACGGTCGTGGTGGTGGATATGACGATGGTCTATATGCTGCCTTAAGGGTCTTAGAATATATTCAAGCTCAGGGACTGACATTGTCAGAAGCTTTGGCGAAATATCCGGAGCGCTTTAGTACCGAAGATTTATATGTCAGTACGCATCAGCATGATCCAGCGGAAGTTTTAAAGCAGGTTGAAGCTAATTCTGCGCGAATTCCGGCACAAATCAGTAAAATTGATGGAATACGCCTTGATTTTGATGATGGATTTGGCATCATTCGAGCATCGAATACGGGTGAGTATTTCACTTTACGCTTTGATGCCAACTCATCAGCACGCTTAAAAGAAATACGAGATCTGTTTGTTTCCATGTTAGTTGAGCACTATCCAGACATTGCTCATGACATTCCAGATGCTCAATAAGGAGAGGCAAATGCCACATCAACATACTGGCATCGACAAAGCACAAATCCTGACGGAAGCTTTGCCGTATATTCAACGTTTTGCTGGTAAGACGCTGGTAGTGAAGTATGGTGGTAATGCCATGACGGATCCTGAGCTTGAGAGCTCATTTGCACGTGATATCGTGCTGCTGAAAACGGTTGGTTTAAATCCGATTGTGGTACATGGCGGTGGTCCACAAGTGGATTCATTCCTCAAACAATTAGGCCGTGAATCAGATCGTATTGACGGTATGCGCGTGACAGACCCTGCAACGATGGAAGTTGTTGAGATGGTCTTGGGTGGCAGCGTGAACAAATCGATTGTGAACTTAATCAATAAACACGGTGGCCGTGCGATTGGTTTAACCGGTAAAGATGGTAATTTGATCCGTGCACAAAAATTGCTGATGGAAAAAACTGCCGAAGATGGCTCAGTAAAACAGATTGATTTAGGTCTAGTTGGCGAAGTGGTTGGTGTGAAAACTGACGTACTTGAAATGTTTACCCAAAGCGATTTTATTCCTGTGATTGCACCATTAGGTGTAGACGAAGACGGCAATACTTACAACATCAATGCTGACTTAGTTGCAGGTAAAGTGGCTGAAGCATTGGGTGCGGAAAAGCTAATTCTTTTGACCAATATCACGGGCGTTTTAGACGAAAATAAAAATCTGCTGACTGGGTTAACCACCCAAGAAGTCGATCGTTTGATTGAAACTGGCGTGATTTATGGCGGCATGATTCCGAAAGTTGGCTGTGCATTAGATGCAGTCAAAGGCGGCGTAATCAGCGCGCATATCGTTGATGGTCGTGTACCTCATGCAACATTGCTTGAAATCTTTACAGATCATGGTGTGGGTACATTAATCACCAATCGAACCAATGTGAAAAAAGCTTAAGATACTTAGCATTTTTTGATATAAAAAAGCCTCTTTTGAGGCTTTTTTTATTATTTATCAGTTGGCTAAGTGAGATTTGTATAGATCAAATAAAGTATTTGCCCTGTTGGATTATAAAAACTCTTATAATGGCGACGATTTTAGATTTACAACAACTAAAACTGTCATGCACAATAGAGAAATCATAGATTTACTGCAGAAATGATCGATATGTGCCAGCTGCTCGGAATGAATTGTGCGACTCCTACCGATATTACTTTTTCGTTTCGGGGATTTTCGCAGCGAGCAGGAATTACCTCAGATCATTGTGATGGCTTTGGTATCGCTTTTTTTGAAGATAAAGCATGTCGTTTATTTGTCGACAATCAATCTGCTGTAGAGTCTCCGATTGCTGAGCTGATCCGAAACTATCCGATTAAATCTCGCAATGTGATTGCACACATTCGTAAAGCGACGCAAGGCAAAATTAATCTTGAAAACTCACATCCATTTAGTCGTGAATTGTGGGGCAGACAGTGGATTTTTGCGCATAATGGCGACCTGCATGGCTTTCAGCCTGAGCTCACAGGGCGCTTCAGCCCCGTCGGCAATACCGACAGTGAATTGGCCTTTTGCTATTTGCTCGAGCAAATGGTGAAACGTTTTGGTTATACCGAACCTACACTCGATCAGGTGTTTGATCTGTTATTAGAAATTTCTCCTAAAATTGCAGAACATGGCACCTTTAATTTTTGTTTGTCGAATGGGCAGGCACTATTTAGTTATGCGATTACCAAGCTGCATTGGCTGGTTCGAGAGTTTCCATTTCAACCTGCACAGTTGATTGATATTGATGTTGAAGTCGATTTTAGTGAAGTCACCACGCCTGAAGACCGTGTTGCCGTGATTACCACTGAACCCCTAACGCAAAACGAAGTTTGGACAGCATTTGAGCCGGGTGAAATGATTTTATTTCAACATGGCCGTCCGATACGTGCTGCAAAAACGGTTGTTGAACGTTTAGAACGTGAGCGTCTGGACCCATCTTTAAAACGTGTCACGCGTGCAGATCAGTATTAATTTTGAATGAAAGATATTCATTATAAAAATGAATATCTTACACTTTATTGAATTAAGGGTGTTTTATAAGATATTGAATTGATTAAAAAATATCTTAGCTTTATGCTCGGGATTAAATAAATTAACATAATAAAAACAATTGATTACATTATAAATGGCAGTATTTCAATTAAAACCAACCTTTTTACTTCATTTTTATTTAAGTCCTTTAATTATATGATGAAATTTACGTGATAAGTCCTTCATATTTATAGGTGGTCGTAATGAAAATGAAATGGGTTCCAGAATACAATACTGGTATCGATGTGATTGACGATCAACACAAACGGATTCTTGACTACATCAATGAAATTGATGGCATTGACGCAAATACAGATCGTGATCGTGTAAAACAAATTCTGGAAAACATTATTGATTACACGCAATCACATTTTACCTTCGAAGAATCTTTACAAGAAGAAGCGGGTTATAAATATCGTGTGCCACATAAACGCGTACATGATTTATTTATTAAAAAAATTGAATCTTACCGCGACCGTTTTGAAATGGGGCATGCGATTGAAAATGAATTACATGAAGTGCTTTCAAAATGGCTGATTAACCATATTCAGCACGATGATGCTGATTATGTCGGTGCTGTTAAAGAAAATATGATGGGTATCATCAAAGAAAAAGAAAAGAAAAAAGGCAAAAATTGGTTTGCACGTTTCTTTTCATAACCTCAAAAAATGAAATAAAAACAATTAAATTCTAATAATATCATTTGCGCAGCAAATCACCTTTAAGGTGGTTTGCTTTTTGTTTTTGATTTTCAAGGCACGGCAAGGCAAAATAGCGCTAGAATTTTCAAAGGAATTTGTCATGCAGGACAATGCGATGTCGAAATGGTTATCGCCACTGATGGCGTTCTGTTTATCTTTTATCATTATTGCAACTTTAGCACCGGTAACAGGTATTCAAATTGAACGTCAGCTAGATTTCTGGCTGTTGTGGCTAGGTACAATGCTTATTTTAGCTTTACCGCTATGTTATTTGGAGATTGCGTTAGCAAAACGTTCAAAAATTACAGCAGTTCAAGCACTGTCTTCGCTAACACGTGATGCGGATGCTTCACCCAAATGGCGTATAGTCGGTTGGCTTGCCGTAGTATTTATTCCATTTTTAGCAGGTGCCATGCTTTCAGCCGCGTCGCAATATGTGGCAATTTTTACAGCTAATGGCTTTGCCTATAGCATTATTTTGGCTGTCTTTGCGGTCATTGCATTTGCATTGTCGTTTGTACCACGCCAATTTTTAGTGATTTTGACCGCTATTGGTGTGATTGCTGCAGTAGTCTTAGCGAATGTTATGGGAACGGCATTGCCAGAATGGAAAATGACTACACTCGAATTTAGTGAGTGGGGCAATGCAACTGTTTTGGCGCTCGTAGCAAGTGGTTTGGGGATGGGCTTGTACTGGCAGTCAAGTTTGCCAGCCGTGAAGCAACAAGAGATTGCAAGCAAAACGGTATTTCCAATTTGGATCGCTCAACTCTTGGCAGTGATTGCTTTTGCTTTTTTCGCAGCAAAAACACAAGTACCTGCTTTAGCATTGGTTGTGGGTTTGGTTGCTGCTTCAGCATTGCTGATTCAAATGGCACGTGAACAATTACAACAACGCCAATTGGCCGTAATGGTGCAATGGGCGATTTTATTGGTTGCGGTTTTTGTATGGGCACTGAGCACTGTTGTTCCAGTATTTAATATTGCCTTGTTGATTTGGGGCTTAATTATTTGTCTGATTTATGCGATTTTCGCAGGTTGGATTATGAAGATTAGTCATCTACGTAAGTCAATGAACTTCAGTCATGAAGCTTTCTATAATATTTGGCGTATTGCCGTACGAATCGTCTTACCCTTGTCGATAGTATTGGCATTAGTAGCTGTAGTTGGGCAGTTATTCTAATGACCGCTCAGTTACAAGTGTGGGTGGCTTATGCAGGCGTTGAACAGCAGATATTAATTCCGCTGAGCTTTAACCCCGGTATGACGGTTGAAGATGCCATTATGCAAAGTGGTATTCGACAGCAAGTTGAATTACCCGAAGAGTTAACTCTTGGAATCTTCGGGGCACGTTTAAGCGATGCTTCTCAGTTACTTGAAGCAGGTGATCGCGTCGAAATCTATCGTGCATTAACCATTAATCCGAAAGATATTCGTCGTAATCGCGCCAAGAAAAATCCCGTCGGCCGTTATTGTCGAGGCAATCGTTTCAAGCAATTGTACTTATAAAAAAAACCCCTAAATTTAGGGGTTTATTTTTATCTTAAAGCGACTATAGTGGTGGCGCAGTTAAAATCGCTTCTTTAGAACCTGGTAAGCCCGGTTGAGACTCTGGAATGGTTTCTAAGCCTTCAATTTTTTGAACGATACCGTTTTGGTCAAAGAAGATTTTTAAGTGTTGACCATGTGCAGCAGGAATCTTGGCTTTTTTAGCATATGTTCCTGGGGTATACTTATAAATGTAGTCCCAACGTAACGGATTCATTGGATCGGCAACAGTTGGACTACCTAGCAAAAAGCGAACTTGTTGGTGGCTCATTCCCACTTGAATTTTAGCCGCTTGTGCTTGAGTTAAAGGTGTACCTTGTGGAATATCAACTTTATAAACGCCCAAGGTTGAACAGCCTACGAGCAATGAAGTGACGAATAACGTCAGCATGATTTTTTGCATTTTGCTAAACTATCCCAAATTAATTATGATGCATTTGATCCAAGGATAGATCATACTGCATCTACACTTTGTTGCATATTCCAACTTTAATTTTGTTGAGAGACCTTTTTTCATGCCTATTTCAAATCAAGATTTACGTAAAGCTGGACTTAAAGTTACACTTCCACGAATTAAAATATTGGAATTGCTTGAAAATTCAAGACAACATCACTTAAGCGCAGAAGATATTTATAAGACTTTACTTGAACAAGGTGAAGATGTGGGTTTAGCAACTGTGTATCGCGTGTTAACACAGTTTGAAGCTGCAGGTATTATTCAACGCCATCATTTTGAAAACAATCATTCTGTTTTTGAGATTATGCAAGAAGATCACCATGACCATATTGTGTGTCAAAACTGCAATAAAGTGGTGGAATTTACTAATGATGTGATTGAGCATGAGCAACATCAAGTGGCAGAAAAATTTGGTTTCCAACTTACAGGTCACTCATTAAATCTTTATGGCTATTGTGATGCGCCTGAATGCCAAGAAGCATATCGTAAAAAATAATCCGATGCGGATGAGAATGAATAAAAAACAGACTTCATATGAAGTCTGTTTTTTATTTCCGAAAGCATTTAAGCAAAATTAATGTTGACCATCAAAGGTAATATTTGAATTTGCACGCAGTAAATGCTCACCGCCTTCTTCAGACAATTTAATCTGTAGACGCAGGTCATTCGGTGAATCGGCATGTTTGAGCGCATCTTTGTAGCTAATTTGCTTGGCTTTATAAAGGTCATATAAGGCTTGGTCAAAGGTTTGCATACCCAGTTCACGAGAACGCTTCATCAGGTCTTTAATTTCATGCACTTCACCCTTACGGATTAAGTCTGAAATTAAAGGTGAGTTGATCAAAATCTCAATGGCAGCACGACGTGAATTACCATCAATGGTTGGAATCAACTGCTGCGCAACCATTGCTTTTAAGTTCAAAGATAAGTCCATGAATAGCTGACTATGACGATCCGCTTCAAAGAAGTGAATGATACGGTCGATGGCCTGGTTGGCGTTGTTGGCATGCAGTGTTGCAAAAACCAAGTGACCGGTTTCAGCAAAGGCAATCGCATAGTCCATGGTTTCTCGTGAACGAATCTCACCAATAAGAATCACGTCAGGTGCCTGACGTAGCGTATTCTTTAAGGCAACTTCGAAAGAGTCGGTATCAATACCCACTTCACGTTGGGTAATGATACAGCCTCGGTGTTGGTGTACAAATTCAATCGGGTCTTCAATTGTAATGATATGACCTTTGCTATTTTCATTACGATAGCCAATCAAAGATGCCAAAGAGGTTGATTTACCTGTACCCGTTGCACCTACGAAAATGATAATGCCACGCTTGGTCATCGCTAATTCTTTTAAAATCGGCGGTAATTTCAACTCATCCATCGTTGGAATAACGGTTTCGATACGACGCAGCACCATACCTGGCTGGTCACGTTGTTGAAAGGCGCTGACACGAAAACGAGCAGATTTACTGGTATTACTAATGGCAAAGTTACATTCTCGCGTATCGGCAAATTCCTTACGCTGTTTGTCAGACATAATCGAATGTAAGATTTGACCGACAGTCGGGCCCGGTAACTTAGTCGAGCCAATTGGCAAAATTTGCCCATTGATCTTAATCGAGGGTTCAACATCGGCTGTAATAAACAAATCCGATGCTTTTTTCTCCACCATATAATCAAGTAAGCCGTTAAAATCCATAACGATCGCCCCAAAAAAATAAAAAAATTACAAGAAAGATTCGGGTTGCTTCGCTGCAGTCCGTGCAGTCTGCGTACTAATAATGCCTTTTGCGACAAGATTTTTTAGGCTTTGATCGAGTGTGGTCATACCGTAGTTGGCACCCGTTTGAATCGCTGAATACATTTGCGCAACTTTGTTTTCACGAATCAAGTTACGGATCGCAGGAATACCAATCATAATTTCATGGGCAGCCACACGACCACCGCCATTTTTCTTGAGTAGGGTTTGTGAAATTACGGCTTGAAGTGATTCAGATAACATGGCACGAACCATATCTTTTTCTTCAGCAGGGAATACGTCAATCACACGGTCAATGGTTTTTGCGGCAGAGGTTGTATGTAGTGTACCGAAGACCAAGTGACCGGTTTCAGCAGCTGTCAGCGCCAAACGAATGGTTTCAAGGTCACGCATCTCACCGACTAAGATAATATCCGGGTCTTCACGCAGTGCGGAACGAAGTGCTTCGTTAAAGCCGTGCGTATCACGGTGTACTTCACGTTGGTTGACCAAGCATTTTTTTGATTCGTGTACAAATTCGATCGGGTCTTCGACCGTTAAAATATGGTCATAACGGTTGTCGTTAATGTAATCGACCATCGCAGCAAGCGTGGTTGATTTACCCGAACCTGTTGGACCGGTCACCAATACGATACCACGTGGATATTCACAAATATCTTTGAAGATTTGGCCCATGCCAAGATCTTCAATGGTTAGTACTTTTGAAGGAATGGTACGGAAAACGGCACCAGCACCACGGTTTTGGTTAAATGCGTTCACACGGAAACGAGCCACACCAGGTACTTCAAATGAAAAGTCAGTTTCTAATTTTTCTTCGTAATCACGACGCTGTTTATCGTTCATGATGTCGTAAACCAATTTGTGCACTTCTTTGTGTTCAAGAGCAGGAAGGTTGATACGACGAACTTCACCATCCACACGAATCATTGGTGGCATACCAGAAGATAAATGTAAATCCGAAGCGTTATTTTTGGCAGCAAAGGCCAATAGTTCTGTAATGTCCATAAAATCCCCGAGATAAAAATTAAATCTTAATTATTTTGATAGAATAATAAGGCTTTCCCACAGCTTAACCAACACTTAGTTGCAGGGCAATGCAAAAAAAGATGAATGAAATGAGAACCCCGTCAATGAATAAACTTCAAGAAGCACGAAATCAAGTCTTGCAGCAAATTGAGCAGGCTTGCCAACTTGCGGGTCGACCACAGCAGTCGGTTGAATTGTTGGCTGTATCTAAGACGCATCCTACTGAAATGCTAAGAGAAATGTATACAACGGGGCAACGCTCATTTGGTGAAAATTATCTGCAAGAAGCGCTTGAAAAAATTGAGGCTTTGGCAGATTTAGAGATTGAATGGCATTTCATTGGTCATGTACAGCGCAATAAAACTAAACATTTGGCTTCAAACTTTGCTTGGGTGCATGGGGTAGACCGTTTGATTATTGCGGAGCGTTTATCAAGCCAGCGAGAAGCGACTCAAGCGCCTTTGAATATTTGCCTACAAGTCAATATTGACGCGCAAGATACGAAGGATGGCTGTCAGCCGAATGAAGTAGCAGATTTGGTCGCACAGATTTCTACGCTACCGAATTTACGCTTACGTGGATTAATGGTAATTCCTGCTCCAAACAATCCGCAAGCGTTTGTTGATGCCAAAGTGCTCTTTGAGCATGTCAAAGCACAGCATACGAAACCTGAGGATTGGGATACCTTAAGCATGGGGATGTCAGGTGATATGACAGATGCGATTGCTGCGGGTTCAACGATGGTTCGCGTGGGGACAGCATTGTTTGGCGCACGTGATTATTCAAAATAGGACAGAAGATTCAGCCTGCTTTCAAAAACTAGGCTTATAAAGTGTAAGCACAGCAGATAAATTTTCACAATAGATGAAACCTATGGGTTCAAAGTGAGCCTTTTAATTTGAACTTTCCATTAAAGTTGAGTACAAAATAATCAGGATGTTTTTGATATTGAAGTAATTCACACTTGGACAAATAGGGAAGTTCATGACGGCATATTATCAGTTGATTCAACGCGACGTAGATGCGCAAGGCTGTGTCACGGCACATTACCATTCGACCAATTTAGCACAAGGTGCATGGAATGCACATGAGCAACACATGGCACCAGCTACAGGCATTATTTGTGCTGAATTAGACCGTTTTTCACCACGTCATGATATGCGTATCGGGCGCATTAGCCTCGATATTTTGGGCTTAATTCCTGCTGGCGAGTTTGAAATAATCACGCAAGTGATTCGTCCGGGAAAAACCATTGAACTGATTGAATCTGAAATGCGGGCTCAGGGCAAAACCTGCATTGTGGCACGCACTTGGCGCATGATGACGCAAAATAGCCAGTCCGTGAAAGGTTTGGAGGATGCTGATGTGACTGGGCCAGAAACTGCGCCGATTTGGGACGGTATCCGTCAGTGGCCGGGGGGATATATTCAGTCGATTGAAGCAAGAAGCCATGGGCGCCGTGCAGGTCAAGGCATTGTGTGGCTGAGAACACAGCATGACATGGTTGAAGGTGAGCCGACTGCTGATTTTGTCCGTTTAATGGGCATGGTTGATACCGCCAATGGTATTGTTCCGCGTCAGGATTGGCCATTTGGCTGGGGCTTTCCAAATCTGGATCTACAAATCCATTTGCACCGTTTACCACAGGGACAGTGGTTAGGTCTGGAAACCGTGCAGCAGTATGGAGCGGATGGTGTTGGTTTGAGTAGTTCTGTATTGCATGATGTCCATGGCCCATTTGGGCGTAGTGAACAGATTTTAACGCTACGTCCACTCGGGACGTAATGATCTAGAGAATCAAAAATTATAAAGCCTGCTTTAAGCAGGCTTTTTTTAAGATACGATTTGGATGGTGCTTGCACCTGCTCCGACAGGATTGACTTGAATTTGCACAGGGATTCGTTCGTGCATTTCTTGAATGTGAGAAATTAGCACGACTTTACGCCCTTGGTTTTGTAGCTGATCCAGAGCATTCATCACCATGTGCAGACTTGAAGCGTCTAGCGTACCAAATCCTTCGTCAATAAATAGGCTTTCAATTTTTGTTGTACCTGATGCCATGCTCGCAATGGCTAAGGATAAAGCGAGCGCGGTTAAGAAAGACTCACCGCCTGAAAGCGAAGAGACCGAGCGGGTTTCACCATCCATATCATGATCGACAATGGCTAGGCTTAATGAGTTTTCAAGGCGCTTTAAGGTATAGCGCTGTGAAAGCATCGCCAATTGCTGATTGGCATATTCAATTAAAATATCGAGGTTATATTGCTGTGCCAAATCACGGAATTTCTTGCCCGTTGCATCGCCCATTAAGCTCGAAATCTTATTCCAACGATGTTCCTCAGATTGGATCTGTTGAATCTGATCGGTAAATTGCTGCTGTTTTGCTACATTGCGTTGATGTACTTCGAGTTTGAGTTTCACTTCATCACGCTGTTCCATCACTTGGGTTATTTGTTCAACCAAACTTTGTAATTGTGAGAGTAGTGCTTCAAATTCGATTTCAGGCTGCAGCATTAAGTGCTGCTGTAGTTGCTCATCCAATGTTTTCTTAGCAGACTGAGCATCGCTATATACACGTTCAGCCGAGCTAATTTGCTGTTTCAGTTGCAGCTCTTGCTCATGTGTAATTTCACTGAGCTGCTGCAACAAGGTGTTATTAAAATCAATATGCAGCGCTAACCACTGTTGAATACTCAACGCGGCTGCATTTTGTTGAGTTTGCAACTGTAGTTGCTGTGCCTGATATTTTTGCAGTGTTGCTTGTGCCGTATCAAAGGCTTGGCGTCGCTGCTCAAATTGTTGACGTACCGTATTAAACTGAGTTTGCAGCTGTTGTCGATTTTGCTCAAACTGCAATAACCATTCATGCGGTTTTTCAACGGTTACTTGGGTCATGGTAAAAATAGCTTGGATTGCAAGATCGCTATTTTGTTTACCTTCTTCTAACAGTTTCGCAATTCGTTTTTCAGTTGCAGCAATATTCTCTTGACTGAATTTACTTTGCTGTTTCGCCTGTTCCAGCTGCTGTGTTTTTTGATTCAGTTGTGTATTCAGTTCATTGCGTTGTTTTAACGTATGAAGGCGCTGCTGTAGTTTCTCATAAACCTGTTCAGCAGCGGTGCGGGTCGATTGCTGCCATGCATGTTTTTCAGTGTCATTGAGTATAGACAAAATAGGCTGAATATTTTGTTCTGCATGCTGTACATCGGTCAGCTGTTTTGTCGTGTGCTGAATGTATTGAGACAAAGTTTGGCTGTTTTGCTGCGCCTGTTCATGGGTTTTTAAATCAGCTTCTGTTTGCTGCAAAGACTGCTGTGTTTGTGCAATATGATGCGTTATAGCCGTCTCAAGCAAGCTCAAATCTGAGTGCAAATCGTATGGAATATTCAGTGCATTAAGTGATTGTTCAAGCTGGGTTTGGACATTACTTTGTTGTGTGCTGATTGCGATGAGTTGCTGTGCATTGGCTTCAAATGCAGTGGATTGCTGTGTGCATTTTTTTTGCAGTTGCTGCCACAGATCAAAGGCTACTTTTTCCTGCGCTAGCGCTTGCTGTTCCTGCTGTTCTTGCAGTTTCAACAGTTCATGGGAAAGCTCATCTTGTTTATGTGTATATGGGTGCTCCGTACTACCACAGACTAAACATGCTTCTCCTGCGACCAGATTAGCTCTGAGCTGTTCAATATTTTCTGCATGCAGTAATCGCTGCTGCTGCAACACTGTTTGCAAACTTTCTCGAGCCGATTTTTGTGTATGAAACTCAGTTTCAGCTGTGCTGCATTGCTGCTGATGCTGTGCGAGATCACTTTGCAGTTTTTGTTGCTCTTGCAATTTTTGCTGATGTTCAAGATGTATAGCGTGGTAACGTTGCCAATGACTCTTTGTGACATCCAATTGATTGAGACGATGTAATAACTCTTCACGCGCTGTACGTAAGCCCGTAATTTTAGTGTTAAGCGCTGGGTCATGACCAAATTGCTGGATGAGCTGCTCAAGTTGCTGTTGTTTTTGTGCGAGTTGCTCCGTGGCTTGAGCGACATCACCATATTGCTGCTCAAATTGCACATAACTTTGAATAAAGCGCTGTAAAGGGCTGAGATGTGCAGACAGCGCTTCATCTAAAACTTGAAAATGTGCTGTTTGCAGCAGTAGGGTATTTTGCTGCTCTAACTGTTGTTCTAACTGCTGCTGCACTTGTTGCAATTGCTGTTCGGATTGAAGTAGCGGGGCATGCTGCTCTTGCAGTTTTTTGAGTTCATCTTTCACAGCAATGAGCTGATCGCCTAGCACTCGGCGGTCGGCAATCCGCGCACGTACTAAATCAATTTGATCTTGATGATCAACTTCAAATTGGTGCTGCTGTTTTTGCTGTAGATCAAGTTGTTTAAATTGAGTTTTTTCATGATTAAACTTAATTTCAATTGCGCTGAACTGCTGCTGTGCTTGAGCCAATTGAGGCTGCAGCGTTGCTATTTCAGTACTTAAATTCTTGCGTTGAATGATGCTTGGACGGATTGAGGCGAATTTTTCCAGTTGCTGCAATTGCTGCTTCTGCGGCTGCAGTGCATCGAGTTGCTGCTGTTGAACAGCCAAATATTGCTTACGTTGCTGAATATCCGCATTCAGTTTGTCTTTGTGTTGAAACCATTGTTGCTGTTTGAGCAATTGCTGCTTTTCACTATCGAGTTTTTGGTAAGACTCAGCATGGCTTTGAAATTTCGCCTTGTGTAAGGAAATATCTTCATCCGATAAAATTTCAATATGTCCTAAAACATTTTCCAGCTCTTTACGTTGATTGGCAATTTGCTTGGTTTTTTCAAAGGCCAATTGACCAATTTTCCCGAAAATACTGGAATTGGTCAGATATTCCAACAGCTCGCCACGTTCATTATCACGCGCTTTTAAAAAAGCGGTCACTTCTGACTGAGCCAATAAAACGGCACGGGTAAATTGCTCAAAACTGAGCTGGGTAATCCGTGAAATTTGGCTCTCAACCGCTTTGGTTTTATCCGCAACGACACTACCATCCGTTAAGCATTTCAGTGAACGCTGTACGCTTTGCAATTTGCCATTTGGGTTTTCACGGGCACGTTTAATTTCCCAGCGTGCAGCATAGATTTTTTGGTCTTGAGCAACAAAGCTGAGCTCGGCAAAGCCTTGACCTGTGCCACGGCGTAATACGGTTTGCGGTGAGTTGGTTGGCAACTCTGAACCATCTACATCGATGAGTTTGCCATCACTGTCTTTTAGTCGTGGCACACGGTTAAACAGCGCCAAACACATGGCATCTAAAATGGTCGATTTACCTGCACCTGTTTTACCAATAATTGCCACTAAGCCTGCACTAGCCAATGGCTCAGATTCAAAATCAATAAAATGCTCACCCGCTAAAGATGCCAAGTTTTTAATGCGTATAGATAAAATTTTCATGGCAATTCCTTAAGCGTTCGCATCATCTTCAAGTGATTTTTGTGCTTCATCGACCAAACTTAAAAAATCTTTCATTACGGTGTCATCAGCACCGTAGCCCTGTTTTTCCCAAAGGTTTTGGAATAATTTTTCAGGCGTAGGCGGATCCAGGTTGATTGCAGCTTGTTGCTGATAATTTTGATCTGAATTTAAATAACGGCGGCTGATACGCACCAAACGATAACGGTTTGGCGCTAAAGCTTCTTCAAACTGCTGTCTTAAATTAGGTGCTGGCGGGGTGTCGGTATGATATTCAATTTCGACATATTCACGCTGATCAATATCTTCAATTTCACCGCTCGCCAAAGCGGATAACTGCGTTAAAACCTCCGTAATGCTGCCTTTGATGCGATGCAAATGCACGCTGCGCGGAATCGCTAAGGACTCTATTTGAAAGCGTGATTCATCCTTTTGATTCGGGTCAATACTGATCTCAAGCACTTGATGCTTATAATTGATTTCACTAAAGGACAGGGGAATTGGTGAGCCGCTATAACGGATATGAGCCTGTCCGACTTTTTGCGGTTTATGCAAATGTCCAAGTGCCACATAGTCAATTACATCATCAAACAGTGCAGTTGAAAGCGCTTCTTCATTGCCAATAATAATCGGTCGTTCTGAGTTCGAGGTTTCACCGCCTTGCATGTGGGCATGTGACATTAAAATTAAGGCTTGATCTGAGGTTTTACGAGATTTGGCTTCCGCAATTAATTGCTGATGTACATAGGCAATGGCGTTTTGGCTATTGGTGGTTTGATCATTGAATCCGGTGATCTCGGCAGCCCGTAAAAAAGGTAAGGTTAGACACCATGCCACAATATTTTTGTGTTCATCATAAATAGGCACGAGTAATCGGTCTAAATCGAGCTGACCTTCAGTATTTTTATGGACCACGCCAACAGCTTTGGCATGGTATTTTTCTAATAATGGCTCAACTTGTTCAATACGGTAACCTGAGTCATGATTGCCTGCGATCATCAGGGTTTGCATGTGCGGGGCACGCACATGCGCATCGGCTAAAAATTGATAGAGCTGTTTTTGTGCTTTGGAAGCTGGGTTGATGACATCAAAAATATCACCTGCAATGAGCAGGGCATGCGGCTGTTTCTGTTGTATTTGCTCAAGCAGCCAATTGAGGAATTGCTCATGTTCGTAGTCACGTGAGTGGTTATAGAAGAATTGTCCTAAATGCCAATCAGAAGTATGAAAAAAATGAACAGTCATGCAAGCCCCAAAAATCAAAAAAATTGATTGGGCTCTAAAGTATCACAGATGGTCACGTTTTCGAGGGCGATTAATCATTCATACGTCAAACTAAGTCGTTCTCGACAGTTACAAGGTCATCAATCTAAGCTGTTACTGTGCATTTGAATCGACTTGTACGAGGCCAAAGGTATTGTGGTCTGGGTCTAAGAAATAGCCTTGCCAACATTGACCGGGTATCGCAAATTTTTCCATGGCAATTTGACCCCCCTGCGCCAAAATTTTCTCAGCGATATGGTCGAAATCTTCAACTTCAAAACTACAGGTAAATGCATTGGTGCCGCAGTGCGTTGGTGGAGTCTGAGCAGGGCGCTCTAAGAGGCCACCATGAATGCCTTGGGTTTCAATACGAAAGTACTGAATTGGCAGCCCTTCAACTGGGGTAAATGACCAACCGAAAACCGCAGAATAAAAGGCAACTTCACGCTTTGGATCGGAACTTTGAATTTCAAAATAGCAGAGCTGGTTCATTGTTATTACTCTTTTTGATGGATTGCACATTTCAAATAGCAGAGATTTGAAATTAGGCTAAAAAATACCAAGAACTAGGAATATAAAATGTTGTTCTAATCCTGTATATAGATCAATTGTTGTACAGCGGGTGTGTTGCCTGCATTTGGGGTAGCAGGAGATGCAACATGCCAAATAATCCTTTTGATGAAGAAAAACTTGCAAATAGTATGGTGTATAAGACTTTATTAGAGTCTACATTAGCCATTCCTTGGTGTATTGATTGGGACAGTAAAACATTCAGCTATATTGGACCGCAAATTGAAAAGTTGCTCGGTTGGAAACAAAGTAGTTGGAAAACGGTAGATGATTGGGCGTCACGTATGCACGAGGAAGACCGTAATTATGTACTGAATTATTGTGTTTCACAGTCTATGGCTGGTATAGATCATGAAGCAGATTATCGTGCACTTAAAGAAGATGGTTCATATCTTTGGATACGTGATGTTGTTCATGTCGTGCGTAAACCAAATGGTGATGTAGATTGTCTTGTCGGCTTTATGTTTGATATTTCCGAGCGGAAAAAACAAGAGGAACAACTACAAAAATTGCAACGTCAGCTCGAAGAATATTCATATAAAGATGGCTTAACTGGTATTGCAAATCGACGTTTGTTTGATGACTTTTACCAGCGTGAATGGTTAAACGCAATCCGCACGCAAAAGCCGCTGAGTTTAATTTTGATCGATTTAGATTATTTTAAACAATACAATGACTTGAATGGTCATGTGATTGGGGATACCTGTTTGCATCAAATTGCCAAAAGTTTGGAATCTTGTTGTACACGACCTCGTGATTTAGTTGCGCGTTTTGGTGGCGAGGAATTTGCTTGGATTTTACCAGAGACCAATGAGGCAGCAGCAGCAATGATGGCCGATAGGATTATGGGTGCCGTGCGTGCTGCACGATTACCGCATAAAGCCTCTGCAGTGGCGGAACTCGTCACACTCAGCATGGGGGTAAAAACCATTATTCCTTCAGATCTGGATAATCCAATGCAATTTCTGGATCAAGTTGATAAAAACCTTTATGTAGCCAAAAGACAGGGGCGTAATCGCTACTGTGCTGCATAACATAGATTTGCAGTTGTGAATTATTTTAAAGTTGCAGCAAGTTTTTAGTCAGTCGATATTTTTATCGGCTGATTTTTTTTGGGTGTAGAATATAAAAATAAAATTCGATGCTAAATGCATGAGGCGCAAAATAAAAGACCGACGATTCGAGTGATGATGAAATCGTCGGTCAAAAAATCGATTTTAAATTTAAGTGATGGCTGCTGTTCATACTTAAATTCAAAATGAAGCTTATTGCTTTTAAAAAGGTCACCGAAACATTGTGGATGCCGTCCAAATCATCGGTTGCTACAGACCTTGTACCCTATATAACGTAGCCGTTTACAGATTGGTTGACATGAAAATGAAAAAAAATGCATTTTTTTTTATACTAGGTGTCAACTTCTTCTTGGGTTAAGGTCATGGTGTCTTTAACACGTTATTTTTTCTTGTTTTTTTTCATTTGTTTAATCATGACCTGTATTTGTGGTGTGATCGCTGCATTATTGCCACAGGGTGTAGGCGGTATTTTAACGGTCGTACCCTACCTGATTGCCATGATCGTGGTGTTATTTCGGTTTTTAAATAAAAATCAGAGAGCACCGACACAGGCGGAACGTAAAAAATTTACCTTAGGTTTTAGCCTGATTTTTTGGTTATATAATTTAGCTTTTGTACTTTTGGGTATCGTAATTTTTTCAAGAAAAGATCCTGAAATTTGGCAAAATTTAATGCTCTATGTTCAACATCCTCAGTTTATGAGTTTAATGGTGATCATGTTATTACTGATGGCTATCCCTTTGTATTTAATCACCTATTGGTTTTATGGTCCGCAAGCACAGCGGATGGCTTCTCAAAAGTTTGGCGCATAAAGCTTGATCATCTGGTGATCTTGTTCTATAGATAACAGTATTATTTCATATAGATAAGAACAAATTATGCATCAGCCCACAGTACTGCTGACGGGTGGCAGCGGTTTTATTGGCACACATCTCATCAAGGCACTTTTAGCTGCGGATTATAAAGTGATTGGGCTCAGTCGTAAGGCTGGGCGTATTTCTAAATCACCACATTTAACTTGGGTACAGCAGCTCGATCAAATTCCTCATGACAGAATTGATTATGTGATTAATCTTGCAGGTGAAAGTATCGGCAAAGGTCGCTGGACAGAGACGCGTAAACAGCAATTATTAGAAAGTCGGGTCAAAACCACAGAAGCGCTGTATCAATATTTACGTAAACGTAAAATTTTTCCGAAATGCATTATTTCAGGTTCGGCTGTTGGCTATTATGGTATTGATATTGAAGAACAATGGACAAAAGTGTGCGATGAAAATGCTGCACCACAAGCCATTTTTATGTCAGAGCTATGCCAAAGTTGGGAGCAAGTCACACGCCAATTTCCTGAACAAAATACCATTATCACACGACTAGGTGTGGTCTTGGCTGAAGGTGGCGGAATCTTACCGCAAATGCTGCGACCGATTCAGCTCAATTTGGTCAACAAAATAGGTTCCGGTCGGCAGCCTTTTGTGTGGATACATATACAAGATGTGATCCGAAGTATGCTGTTTTTAATGAAACAAGCAGAGAAAAAACATGCATTGCTTGAACCCACGCCAATCGATCCGCATATTTTTAATTTAGTTGCGCCTGAAAAATCGACACAGGCTCAATTTGCGCAGATTGCAGCACGTCAATTAGCGAAAAAGCCGTGGCTCAATGTGCCTGCAATTGTTTTTAAAATTTTATTGGGTGAGCAATCGCAATTAATTTTAAATGGTCAACTGGTTCAGCCAGCTGCTTTATTACAGCAAGGCTTTGAGTTTAAATTTCCGACGTTAAAAGAAGCCTTGCAGGATTTATTGGCTTAGTTGAATTTGACCTATTGACCATTATTCGACGCTTAACAATGCATCTTGAAACAGGCGAGTTGGACTATAGTTGTCTGCATTGAATGAAGGCGTTTCCCCAGTCATCAGTTCAGCCAATAACTGAGCTGAAGCAGGTCCCATACATAAACCATTTCTAAAATGCCCAAAATTTGCCCATAGATTGTCGAAATTTGGCATCTGCCCAATATACGGAATCCCTTCAGGGGAAGATGGACGCAGGCCAGCCCAAGACTTCACAATCGGAAAGTTGGCAAGCTCTGGCACCATGTCAAAGCATGATTCTTGAATATGCTGCAAGGTTGTATTTGTTGTCTGAGTATCAAAGCCACATTGGCGCATACTTGAGCCGCAAACCACATGACCGTCTTGGCGTGGAATCAAGTACATGACTTTATTCATGCACATGGTCGGCAACCAGTTCTGCGGGGTTTTAAAGAGAAGCATTTGTCCTTGAACAGGTTGTACTGGAATCTCGATTTCTAAATGTTTGCTCCATTTCGCTGACCAAGCACCTGTTGCCAGTACATATTGATCTGCGAAGTGTTGTTGACCATCAGCAGTCCGAATCGAGACTAATCGCTGTTGCTGTGTATTTAAATCAGTAACAGGGCAATGCTCATGAATGATCACATTGGGATGCTGCTGTAAATAAGCCGTTAAAGACTGCAAAAGTCGCGGATTACGGATGTTGGCTAATTGTGAAAAATAAATGCCATGTGCAAAGCGTGCTGAAATGTGAGGATTAATCTGCTCAATTTGCTCGGATTGCAAATAATCCGCCTGTTGCATCGGGTCTTGGTGCAAACGGGCATAATCTAAGCCGATTTCAAAATCATCTTCGTCAAAAATCAACATGCCAGTTTCATGAATTTCAAAATCAATCCCAGTCATAGGTTTTAATTTTTCATTCCATTTTTGGTAGCTCTGCTTGCCATAACGTGCGAGCGCATTGACTTCATTGGGATATCGCCAAGGATACATCGGGGAGAGGATGCCACCACCGGCCCATGATGCAGCGGAACCTGTGCGTTGTTGGTCGAAAATCGTCACCGTACAACCACGTTCAACCAATTCCAATGCGGTGAGTAAACCACTTACACCCGCCCCAATAATGGCAATATTCATGTTCTTTTAACCGATGAATGTATGAGTTTGATCTTAACTTCAGCAACGCCGAAGTTTTTCTTCCAAGACTGTTTTTTAAATTTTACAGATATAAAAAAGCCTTCCTGAACGTTACCATTTCAGAAAGGCTTTGCAGGTTATTTCATGTCTTTCAACATGAGTGCTGCATCTTCAGCAAAGTAAGTCCAGATCCCATCTGCACCTGCACGGCGGCAGCTCATAAGCGATTCGATAATCACGTTTTCAGACAGCCAACCATTTTGAATGGCACCTGCCAACATGGCGTATTCGCCACTCACTTGATAGACAAATGTTGGAACACCGAAATTATCTTTGACTTCACGGACGATATCTAAATACGGCATACCCGGTTTTACAATCACCATGTCGGCGCCTTCTTGGATATCCAGTGCGATTTCATGTAAAGCTTCTGCACGGTTACCGATGTCCATTTGATAGTTATATTTATTGCCACCTTTGAGGTTGCTTGAAGAACCTACCGCATCACGGAATGGCCCGTAAAAGCTAGACGCATATTTTGCAGAATAAGCCATGATGTTGGTATAGATATGGCCATTGGCTTCAAGGGCTTGGCGAATTGCACCGATACGACCATCCATCATGTCACTTGGTGCAACCACATCTGCACCCGCTTCGGCATGGCTGAGCGCTTGTTTAATTAAGCATTCAACGGTTTCATCATTCAGTACATAGCCGGTATCATCAATGATACCGTCTTGACCATGTGTGGTGTATGGGTCGAGAGCACCATCAGTGATGAGAACCATTTCTGGTAGTTCTTTTTTTAATAAGCGGATGGTGCTTTGGACTAAGCCATCTTCATGCCAAGCTGCTTCAGCCGTTAAGCTTTTATCTTCCTGTGGTGTAACTGGGAACAAAGCTAATTTTGAAACACCCAATTCGAGTAAACGTTCTGCCTTTCTTAGTAACAAGTCAGCAGATAGACGCTGTACGTTTGGCATGCTTGGAATGTCTTGAGTTTGTTGCTGGCCTGGCAACACAAATACTGGATAAATGAGATGATCAGTCGTCAGTTGAGTTTCACGCACCATGGCACGAAGCTGGTCATTTTTACGAATGCGACGCATGCGGGTAGCAGGAAAAGCTGGACGATTGAACGTATAGGTCATAACAATCTCATTGATCAGTATTAAACTTTGACTATTGTAGACGCATAATGAGGGTTTGGCGCACCCCGTATTATTTTTTTATTCAATGACAGCGATTCGAGTAGGCTATGACAGATGTAAATAAGAGTTGGACCGGTAATATTGACCTAAACTCGAAGATTGAAATCGATACTTTATTAAATAACATTGCTCAAGCATTTAACAGCTCCCCATTTTTTGTACACAATGCAATGAAAATGACGGTGATCGATGGTCAGATCGAAGCACGTGTGGACATGGCCAGTAATCTAATAGGAAATGTCGCATTCCAAATTTTACATGGTGGTGTTGCGGCAACTTTACTCGACAGTATCGGTGGTATCTCTGCAATGGCAGAATTGTATAAAAAGGCCACAGCTGAAGATCTAGCAGAAACGAGTAAAAAGGTATCTCGCTTAGCGACCGTCGATATGCGTGTGGATTATTTGGCGCCAGGACGTGGACAGTATTTCGTTGCACGAGCTGAAACCTTACGTTTAGGCCGTAAGGGTTGCACTATGCGTATGACCATGGTCAATGATGAAGGTAAAGCGATTGCAACGGCGATTGCATCGTATGCTTATTAAGCCATTTTTAAGTTAACACATTCAAAATGATGAAAAAATAAAGTCCAGTATTGGCAGCAGGGCATGATTTTATCCTGTTGCCGACGAAAAAAAGACTGACGAGTTACATTTTCTATTCTCAGGATATGATTTTTTAGCTTTAAAATGCCGGAAAATTGAAGAAGATAGACTTTCTCACGACACCATTATCTGACAGCAAAGTTGACATGCTTTGCAAAGCTCATGATGCCATGACCAAGTCTGCTAGATTTAGGACAAATCTATGACAGATACCGTTAGTAACCTGCCAGAAACCCCATCTACAGAGCAGCCCACCGATCAGGAATTAAAAGCACGCAGAAAAAAAGGCCTTGGTATAGTGGCTGTATTGATCGTGATTGCTTTGGTGATGTATTTGATTTGGTCAATATTTCTAAATCATTCCGTCAGTACCGATAATGCCTATGTCGGTGCAGAAACAGCGTCGATTACCTCGATGGTCACGGGGCAAGTGGCAGAGGTTTTGGTGAGTGATACGCAGCAAGTGAAAAAAGGCGATGTGCTTGTTCGCATTGATGCTCGTGATGCTGAAATTGCCTTAGCTCAGGCACAGGCTGAATTACTTAAAGCAAAACGCCAATACAAACAAACTGCGGCGAATAGTAGTTCTTTAAACTCGCAAATCTTTGTCAGTGATGATGCAATTCATAGTGCAAGCGCACAAGTGGCCAAAGCACAAGCCGATCTGAATAAAGCACAAGATGAATTACAACGTCGTCAACAATTGGCTGCTTCAGGTGCGATTTCTAAAGAAGAATTAAGCACAGCGCAGAGTGCTGTGAATACCGCTAAAGCCAGTTTTGATGTGGCACAAGCAGGACTCGCTCAAGCCAAATCTAGTCAAAAAGCGGCACAAAGTAATAAAGCGGCGAATGATGCATTAATTCAAGACAGCAATGAAAATTCAACCCCAGATGTTTTAATTACACAAGCACGTCTACAACAAGCTCAGTTGGACTTAGAACGTACACAAATTAAAGCACCCTTTGATGGTGTAGTGACACGTCGCAATATTCAAGTTGGGCAACGCATTGCACCGGGAACGTCATTAATGATGGTGGTGCCTGTCTCTCAGTTATATGTCGATGCCAACTTTAAAGAAAGCCAATTGGCAGGGGTGCAAGCGGGTCAAAAAGTTGAGCTGACGTCTGATCTGTATGGTGACAAAGTTAAATTTAATGGCATAGTCACTGGTTTTTCTGGTGGCACAGGTTCAGCATTTGCCTTGATTCCAGCACAAAATGCCACAGGAAACTGGATTAAAGTAGTTCAGCGTTTACCTGTGAGGATACGTTTAGATCCAAAAGAGTTGGCAGAACACCCACTACGTGTGGGGCTGTCTATGGAAGCGACGATTGACTTGAAATCGAAGTAATTGCCTATGAATCAGCAAATGCAAATGACTGACCTAAAAGGTGGTCGTCTGATTCTCGCTGCCTTAGTCTTGGCGTTGGCGAACTTTATGGTTGTGCTCGACATGACCATTGCCAATGTATCTGTGCCGCATATTACCGGTAGCCTTGCAGTATCGGCATCCCAAGGGACATGGGTCATTACCTCCTATGCTGTGGCAGAAGCGATTTGTGTGCCATTAACCGGTTGGCTCGCTAGGCGCTTTGGTTCTGTACGGGTTTTTGTGATCAGCCTGTTTGGCTTTACGGTATTTTCGATATTGTGTGGTTTGTCGACCAGTTTAGAAATGTTGGTGTTTTGCCGAATTGGGCAAGGTTTGTTTGGTGGTCCGATTATGCCACTGAGCCAAACGTTGTTAATGCGCATTTTCCCTCCTGAAAAGCAATCCCAAGCCATGGGGATGTGGGCAATGACCACTGTAGTTGGCCCTATTTTAGGTCCAATTTTGGGTGGTACGATCAGTGATAATTTATCTTGGCATTGGATTTTCTTTATCAATATTCCTGTCGGAATAGGTTGTGCAATCGCAGCGATGCGCTTACTGAAAACGGCTGAAACTCCAACACAGAAATTGAAAATAGACCGCGGTGGCTTGCTGCTGTTGGTGTTATGGATCGGTGCCTTGCAATTGATGTTGGACTTGGGCCATGAACGAGATTGGTTTAATCATCCATTTATCGTGGTGCTGGCACTGACGGCATTTGTCGGCTTGATCGTTTTTACGATTTGGGAGCTGACTGAACGGCATCCGGTGGTAAATATACTGCTGTTTAAGTACAGAAGTTTTACCATTTCGGTCTTGGCTTTAGCCTTTGGCTTTGGTGCATTCTTCGGCAGTATTGTCTTGATTCCGCAGTGGTTACAGATCAACTTGGGCTATACCGCAACGTGGGCCGGTTATCTTACTGCAACGATGGGCGTCGGTAGTCTGACCATGTCGCCAATTGTTGCGAAGCTTGCAACCAAATACGATCAACGTGCTTTAGCGAGTTTTGGTTTAAGTATCTTGGGCGGTGTAACTCTTATGCGCGCCTTTTGGACTACGGATGCAGACTTTATGGCCTTGGCTTTACCGCAAATATTACAAGGTTTTGCCGTGCCATTTTTCTTTATTCCTTTGTCCAATATGGCCTTGGCATCGGTACTGCCACAAGATATGGCATCTGCGGCAGGTTTGATGAACTTCTTAAGAACCATGGCAGGGGCAATTGGAGCGTCGATTGCAGTAACCATTTGGGATGATCACACCAAAGTCGCACGCAGTGAAATGGTCAGCAATTTACATGTTACCGAGGTACAAAATACCTTGGTGAATCATGGAATGAGTTCAGAAGCCGCTTTGGGTTACATCTCCAGTTTGGTGGATAAAGAAGCCTTAACGCTTTCAGCCAATCATGTGTTTTTAGTCTTGGCAGGTGTCTTTATATTCGCTGCACTCATCATTTGGCTCTGCCCACGGCCTAAAGCAGGTGTGGGTGGTGGTCATGCACATTAAATATTATCAAGTATAAAAAAAACCGCTTGAATGAGCGGTTTTTTTTATTGCATACGGTGTTGATTGAAAAAAATTAAAGGTCCGAGCGCGCCCGTTTAAGTGCAGACTGCCACTGAGCCAAATGAAATTCACGTTGATCAGCATTCATTTTTGGTTCAAAAGCACGTTCTAATTGCCATGATGCGGCAATTTCATCAAGATTTGAAAACACACCCGCTTTGAGTCCAGCCATTGCGGCAGCGCCCCATGCTGTTGATTCTAAAAGTTTAGGACGCAGTACAGGCACATTTAAAATATCGGCCTGAAATTGCATCAGCATATCATTGCTACTGGCACCGCCATCGACTCGGAGTTCTTTAAGTGGACTAGACAGATCTGACTGCATGGCGGTCAATACATCCGACACTTGAAAGGCAATGGCCTCTAGGGCGGCTCGAGCAATGTGGGATTTATTTGTACCACGTGACATTCCACATAGGAGGGCGCGGGCATCACTGTCCCAATGCGGAGCACCTAGTCCAGTAAAGGCTGGAACCAAAACCACGCCATCGGTATGCTCCACTTGGCACGCGAGTTTTTCAACATCACTGCTTTTTTGAATAATCCCTAAACCATCTCTTAGCCATTGCACGATTGCGCCAGCCATAAACACACTACCTTCAAGTGCATAATGGGTTTGACCTTGAGCTTGCCATGCAAGTGTTGAGAGTAATTTATTATGGCTATATTGAACTTCAGTGCCGGTATTAAAGAGCATGAAACAGCCTGTACCATAGGTGTTTTTTGCTGTTCCTGCTTCAAAGCATGACTGTCCAAATAGCGCAGATTGCTGATCACCTAAAATGCCGGTAATGGGAATGTTTGCGCCAAGTAAACCTGTAGCGGTATCTGCAATATATTCATCTGAACTGATGATTTTAGGAAGGACCGAAAGGGGAATATCAAATAATTCTAAGAGTTCTTCATCCCAAGCTTGTTGCTGCAAGTTCATTAGCATGGTTCGTGAGGCATTGCTTGCTTCAATCACATGCTCTGCACCTTGTGTCAGGTTCCACACCAACCAACTGTCAATCGTGCCGAAAGCCACATGACCTTGCTCTGCGAGTTCACGTAGACCTTGGGTGTGTTCTAATAACCAGACCAATTTCCCAGCACTAAAATAGGGGTCGATACGTAAACCGGTCTTTTTGTGAATGAGGTCATTGAGGTTTTGTTGAGTTAGTTGCCCACACCACTCGGTTGCACGGCGGTCTTGCCAAACAATTGCAGGAGCAAGTGGTTGACCTGTGCGTTTATCCCAAACCACAGTGGTTTCACGCTGATTGGTCAGGCCAATGGCTTTGATGTCTTTGGCGAGGATGCGAGCAGAGGCGAGCGCTTGTTGTACGACGGCAATTTGGGTACTCCAAATTTCCTGAGCATCTTGCTCCACCCAACCCGAATGTGGGGTTTGAATATGGGTTTCCCGTTGAGCTGTAGCTTGAACATGTCCATGTTCGTTAAAAATGATCGCACGACTTGAAGTCGTTCCTTGATCGAGTGCCAATAAATAGCTCATATATTTTTCTTTTGCGGTCTTGAAAAATAAAATATTAACGCAATTATGTAATTAAGCGCAGATCAATGTGTAATTGTTTCGAAATTGCATCGCAATTTTTTGCAGTTATGCTATGATGACGCTACTTTGGGGATGTTTCTGGCTTCGACGCTGGTGATGAAACTCATAGATGCATGTCGAGAGCGCATTTTCTCTCGTAAATCAAATTTGCATATTTTAGTCGCAAACGACGAAACTTACGCTCTAGCTGCCTAAGGGCAGCTTGTCCGCATCCCTGAATACTTGTGGTTAGGGGTCCCGACTGAAGCGAACGCACACAAGTCCGTATAAGATCAAGCCTTGGGGTCTTATACTAAATCTTAAAGGATCGCGATTTGTACCCTGTTCGTCGGGTCACAAAGAGCTAAATCAATAGACGATATCTAAGCATGTAGTATTCTCGAGCGTAGTGCTGGCGGACGCGGGTTCAACTCCCGCCATCTCCACCAAATACCTAACAAAACATGGCAAAATATGCCAAGTTTTAAAACGAAAAGGCTTGATTCTAAAGGGATTGAGCCTTTTTTCTTGCCTAAACATAACTAAATATAACTAGCTACAGTGTACATGCACCGTGTACACTGTCTTGTACATTGCAAGATTTATTGAATCCGTTGGTGTACAAGCCATGAAAAGAACAGAAATTAAACGTAGGCCGTTATCAGATACCGTACTAGCTAACCTTGAACCCGAATCGAAAGAATATAGGGAGCTGGACGGTGACGGCTTATATTTTCGTGTAAAGCCTGATGGTAAAAAAGCATGGCTATTCAGATATAAAAAAACAGATGGTAAGTGGTCGTGGCTGGGTATCGGTACTTATCCTGAATTATCGGGTAAAGGTGCAAGAAAAAAAGCATCTGAGATAATTCAAGACATATCACACGGCGATAATCCCATCATTACCAAACAAGAACGGAAGCGCAAAGAGCTTGAGCAGAATAACGCTACCTTTGAAGTATTAGCACGTGAATGGCTGGACACAAAAGCAAATACTTGGGTACAGGACACCATGACCCGAAATAAGGGCGCACTGGAAAAACACATATTCCCGATTTTTGGGAAACGCTTGTACACCACAATCAAACCGATTGAATGGATGAATCACTTAAAAGGTATTCAACAAAAGCAGGGAATCTATGAACAAGTAAATCGAGTTCGGGCTATGTGTCGTGATATATACGATTTTGCAAAGGTGACAGGCCGTATTGATTACAACCCACTGGAGGGGCTGCAAAAGTTCCTACAGCAAGGTATTAAGCAAAATATGTCGCATGTGAGTGAACAGGAGTTCCCAGCACTACTTAGGGCAATCAATAATTATCCAACTATGGACGTTCGGATGGGCCTACAGCTTTTAGCTATGCTGTTCTGCCGACCTACCGAGCTAAGAGAAGCCAAGTGGCATGAGTTCGACCTAGATCAAGGGGTGTGGAATATCCCAGCCGAACGTATGAAGAAACGCCGTGAGCATGTCGTACCTTTATCCACTCAAGCGGTGGTGATATTAAAAGAGTTGCAGACCTACCAAACCAATTCAGATTATTTATTTCCGAGCAGATCAGATAAAAGTAAGCCAAAGTCAGACACGGTTTTTATTATGGCCTTGCGCCGTATGGGGTATGAGGGCAGACAGACACCGCATGGATTTAGGCATATTGCCAGCACCTTGTTAAACAATCGTGGTTTTGATGAACGTCATATTGAAGCAGCACTGGCACACGTAAAGGATGGTGTAGCAGGGGTGTATAACAAGGCTCAATATTTAGATGACAGGGCAAGCATGATGCAATGGTACGCCAATCATTTAGAAGAAATTGCAGATCAGAGCATTATTCAATTTAAAAAAGCACAGTGATAAGGCTTGTCGCACTACTAGCCAATAAATGCACAAATATAGGTAAATATAGATTATATTTGTTTTGCTAGGTATAGGCAGGCCAGCCGACAAGCAAGTACCCAACTTGTTTACCTAGCTACTTTTTGGGGATGCTGTGGGAGGCATTGATTTTGAATTTAGAATTTCTGAATAAACAGCAGGCTATATCTTATTTTAATAAGCAAACTAATTTAGATATAGATAGAAGAACTTTCTTAATTTACTGTCTAGAAAATGAAATCCCTATTAAATATAAAGCTATCACTGACTTTAATGCCATTCTAGGCTTTTTTATAAGTGCTGATGAGTATAACCAGCTTAGAGAACATCGAAGTATTGAAGTAGATTTTGCGGAGAGAGAAGATAATACTATTTTTGCTCAAAAGAATTTTAATGAGCAGGTAAATTCACTCGCTTACAGCTTTCTTCAACAAAACCTCACTAAAGAATATAGTGATAATTTGCCCTTAACCAAGATGAATGCCCTTGTAAAAGCCTATGAACTTATTAAGGAAACGCCAGAATATATAGAGTTATTAAGCAAAAAAGAATCTATAGATAGGCTGTATCAAATCAAGGAGGCTATCAGAATAATTTATCTGGATGATGTCAGTGGTGGATTAGCATTCCATGAAGAAAATATGTTTTCTGTGAAAAGCGGTATTTACGATTTTTTAGACAGTTCGCTTAGTGTTAAAGGCCTTATTCAAGCAGAAATAAAAAGCTACAGAGATGGTTTTTACGATAGCTGTATACCAACTGAAAGCAGATTTTTTATTAGTGATAACTTGTTTTATTGGAAGGCTGATAAAAAAGAAAAAGACATATTTGACAGTTTTTATACAGATGAAATTTTCCAGCAAGGATTTTTGAAAGCTGATATTGATTTGCTAATCAAAAAGCTATTCCAAAAAGAAAAAACTGTAAAAGAAGCAAACATGTTGCATCCTAGAACTGCCAACAATGCCTCAAAAATAATTAGTGCCTTATGTGAATTGAACGGACTGGATATTACTCAACCTTATGGAAATTCCAACAAGGAAATAATGGGTGTGCTTGATCGACTGGGAACACCATTAAGCAAGGATGTTGTAGGCGATTGGCTAAAGTTAGCTCATGAAAATACAAAATAAATTCTAACTAGGTAGCAACTAAGTCTAACTAGAACTATAAAGATTTAATAATCAACAAAATAAACCCACTATATTTTTGTATGAGTGGGCTTTTTTATGACTATCAAACCAATCCGTATTCAATTTAAAACAGCTTGTGAACTACTGGACATAAGCCGTGAATCATTGCGCCATATCGTGCGTACAGATGCCACATTTCCCCGACCTATTAAGACTGGCGACACCAAACAAGCACCAGTCTATTTCGACTATACCGAGCTTGTAGAGTGGCATAACAGCCAAAAGCAAAGCCTTGCAACGATGGAGGCTTAATCAATGAATAACACCCAATTAAAACAAGTCCTAGCACACCTCAAGCAAGGAAAAACTATTTCACAAGCCGAGGCCATTGACCTTTTTAACTGCTACCGCCTGAGCGCAATTATTCAGCGTTTACGAAATGCAGGCTATGACATTGCGACCCATAACGAGCGCAATAAGTCAGGCATTGGCCGACATGCACGTTATGAGCTTATGAAAGAGGTGGCAGCATGAACATGAACCCATCTATTTTTAATTTCAATGAACACGGCGTTCGGATTGTCTTAGATGACAGTAAAGAACCGTGGTTTTGTTTGACTGATGTTTATAAATCTTTAGACATAAGCCGTACATCACGACTATTTCGAGAGTTAGATTCAAAGGGTGTGGCGGATTGCCACATCCTCACAAATGGCGGTACTCAAAAGCTCAAGTTTATTAATGAGCCGAATCTATACCGCATTATTTTTAGATCAAATAAAAAAGAAGCGTTGAATTTTCAAAACTGGGTATTTGCTGAGGTACTGCCGAGCATCCGCAAGACTGGGAGCTATTCAGCAAGACAGACAGCCTATGAAGAATTAAACCGCCTATGTATGCAGGAAAAGACCCAAAAGGCTAAAGGTTCATTTCATGGCACTGGATTAGTGAACCATCGTTATTCAATGCGAGATTTAAACCTAAGAATTACAACATGCAAAGCAAATTTACAGCTTACTTTTGAGGGGGTAGACAATGAATAAACATGTACACCCTGAGTTTTTCAAAGCCTTCGACCATTACAAAGCAATGGTGAAGCAATACGGAGATGACCACCCCATCACAGAGCAGGCCCTCATTTTGACAATGCACTACACGCCTGAGCATATCAAAGAAGAAATGCACCAAAAGGCGAAGGAATTAAACCTATTGCCACCGCCAAGCGGTTACACGGATGACGGCGAACCTATGTACCGCCTAGAGGACATTGCAAAGCATTTTGGTATTAGCTTTGAAGAAGCAGAGCAGCAGTTATTGAAAATGATGGATAACCGCCAGCAAGTCGGACTGTCTAATGATGGCGTTTTGATTAATTCAGATATTCATATCAATCGTGTGCAGTGAGGTGAAATCATGAAAGACATCGTACTAGCTTCATATCGCACTAACACCGAGGCAGATATTGAGGCGGATTTAATCGTAAACAATGAGGCTTGTAGTTTTATCGAACTAATCACTGTAGGCGGTGGAGTTCAGGCCATTGATGACGGTATGAAGCAACTTATGCAAAACCCTCAAGCTACTGGCGTTGTGGTGCTGCATGGGGAGAGCTTACAGCAGCTTATTGATGCTTACTTGAAAGGGGCAGAAGCATGAAAAACAAATTATTCGATATTGCTAACATGCCGAAGTATGGTTATGCTGTAGACCTCTCAAAATCTACTAGCGTCACCCCACAACGTCATTGTGGTTTTATTGTGCCTAAGTTTTGCAAAGCCTCTCAAGCTGTGCAGAAAACAAGCGCAAGCGTTTCAGCTACGCCAACAAGGCTGCAATCCCTCTATGAGGGGCAGACACGACAAAATAAGTCAGCAGTGGCGAATATGTCGGGCGGTTCTAGTAGACCGAGAGTGATGCCCCTCACCAGTTTTAAACATGGTGAAATTTCTCAAAACTCAAAATTACTAGGAGGCAATCATGCCTAATCAAATCAATAAAACCGCTCAAAACTTTTTAGAAAATTCTCAAGTGATTATTGAATCACTGCAAGGTACATTGCTTCGCTTATATGTGAGCTATGACCAGCACGACATATCCGATAACAAAGCAAAGGCGATGCTTGAAGTATGCGAAACGCTGGCAAATGCTGCTTTAGAAGATATTGAAAGTGCGAGCGCAAAAACAATACTAGACATCTCAATGATTGTTAGCCTTGCTACTGGCATTTTATACACGCTTGAAGAACTGGCGCATTTAAACCTAGCAAAAAGCCATACAGCAGCAGCTATAAACGGATTAACTCTAGTTTGTAGCACATTAAATGAATTGCTAGAAACTGCGGTGAATTATGTGATGAAAGGGGGCAGCCACAATGCTTGATTATGACCACCCCAAAGAACTAATAACACCCGATGCCATTTTAAACGAATGCGCACAGCTTGTATCGTTTAATGATGCTTATTCATCACATCCATTAATACAGCGTTTTGGCAGTCCTGAGCAGCCAATCTGTGTTGATGATGGCAATGTGGATATAAACGGCGTTACCTATGCACAGCCTTTGATTATGCCTATTTATGATGGGCATCTTGAGCTTGTTCAATGTGCTGTCATGCAAGATGGGCAGCGTGTAGCTGTCATTCCTGATGGACTGGCTAGAGGCTTTGCAAGGTATGGTGATTTTGACCATGACAAGCCAGTAATCATTACTTATGGACTGGAGGCATTTTTTAAGATTGCACAAACTGGCTACGCCGTTGCATTGGTGATACTGCCTACCCTATGCAGCAACCATAAAACAGAACTCAAGCCGTATGATTTTGAACAAATACAGTTCGTTATTAACCAGCTATCACAGGCAGGCTATAAGCAGCTTTATTTGCCAGTCAGAATTGAACAAATGCACCTTGAGCCATTTAAAAAGCTGGAGCAGAACACGGCGGTTAGGCTGCTATGCCAGTATTTAAAAATGGGTGTAAGTGAATTTCAAATCGAATTGGCCCAGCATGAAAGTGTAAGTGAGGTGTTGGCGTTTATTGATGAAGCTATAGAGTTGTTAAGCAAGCCTACTGAGTGGGGCGAGTTATTGCCGTTATCTCAATCAGAAACCGTTTTAAATCCTTATCCGATACATGCGTTGCCACCACTGGCACAGGAGGCAGTAAGGGCTATTTCTGAGCATGTGCAATCACCAATTGCCATGACCGCTCAATGTGTTATTGGTGCAATGTCACATATTGCTCAAGCTAAAGTTAATGCTCCCCATCCATTTAATGCACACGGCGAGCCATGCAGTTTATTTTTGCTTACAGAGGGGCAAAGTGGCAGCCGTAAGAGTACAAGCCGAAACCTAGCGGATCAGGCCATTATTAAGCACGAGCGCAAGCAGTACGAGGCATACAGGCAAGAGCTGGAGCAATGGAAAAGCGGACAGGCTGGATTACCTAAAAAAGACCGTGAGGCATATTGTGCAGAGAATCCACCACCTAACGACCCTAGCACCCTATACAGCGATATAACCCTTGAATCTATTGCAGGGCTTTTCATTGACGGCGTTTTAAGTAATGCGTCCATTGCCAGTGATGAAGCAGGGCAGTTTTTCGGCGGTCATAGCATGAAAGCCGATACACGTAACCAAGCACTAGGAGGCTATGCAAAGTTATTTGATGATGGTTTTGTGGAGCGTACCCGATCCAAGTCTAATTTGAACGGCAGTGGACGAGCTTATGACGTTCGATTGACGTTTAATTTGCAGGGACAGCACGAAGTTCTAGCAGAAGCATTAAAAGACCCAGTGCTAAGGGGGCAAGGTTTTTTGCCTAGATTCATTCTAACCATCCCCGAAAATCTAGCAGGCACACGCCTACAAGATGCAATCTATCGAAATAAGAATGCAAGCATTGACCATAGGCTTATAGCCTACTGGACACGTTGCGAATATCTACTTGATGACTGCCCTCAAGTGAAAGCCGAGCATGAATTGCATAATGGGCGATATGTTCTGCCTATGAATGAAGAAGCAAAGGAAATAGATGCAGCGTTCTACAATATGTTTGAAGAATTACAGGGCAAAGGGAAACGCTACGAATACCTACAGGCGTTCGCTAGTCGTGCCAGTCAATTAGCACGACGTTTAGCTACTGTGTTCGCTTATTTTGAGGGCTTGCAGTGGATTGATGCCAAAACCCTAAAGGGAGCTTGTGAGGTTGTTAAACATTCATTAAATGAGTGGGCGATGTATGCAGACATTGAGGTTAAAACCGAAACGGAAGCGGAACGCCTTATTAAATGGATTGCCAAAAAGTGCAATGACCAAAAGACCGACCGCATAGCGTACTCAAATGTTCAAACCTCATGCCCTAGACCAATGCAAAAGAATAAAAACCTTTTGGAGATGGTTGTGGAGCAGTTGATTGATTCAAATCATATCAAGATCGAATCCATAGGGCGTACAAGGTACGTTGTAATTCACCCTTTTTTAGTAGAATCGTGACTAAGTGACTAAATGGGCCTGAAAGCCTTACAGCACAAGGCTTTTCACTTAGCAGTCATGGTTTGACTAAGTGACTAAGTGACTAAATGGAATTAATCATTTAATTTTTCCGTTTAGTCATTTAGTCATAGCGGTTTTAGGTGACTGCTAAACAGAGAGCCTTATATATCAATAGTTGCAGGGCTATTTAGTCATTTAGTCAGACTTTTGAAGAAAAATATATAAATTGAGAATTGAACAATGCCAAACGTAAACAAAGTAACTGTGATGGGTGTACTAGGCCGTGACCCTGAAACTAAACAATTTCCCAACGGTGGCAGCATTACTACATTCAGCGTTGCAACTACTGAGTTTTGGAAAGACAAGACCACTGGAGAACGTAAAGAGGCAACGGAATGGCACAGAGTCACCACTAACAACCGTTTAGCCGAGATTGCCAGTAAGTACCTCAAGAAAGGTGGGAAGGTTTATATAGAGGGTTCATTGCGTACAAGGAAGTGGAAAGACAGCAAAGGAGCGGATCGGGAAATAACCGAGATTCGAGCCGATGAACTGCAATTGCTTTAATCGAAGCTCCCTAAATATGGGGAGCTTTTTTATTGGCTGAATGGTCATTATCACCATGCAGATTCAACTATCACGGAAATCGTGACAATAGAATAAACAGCTTTATATCGGTGCAGTCTAATTAGATTAAAAGCATCTCTTTCATAGGGTTTGTTTCACAAAAGCATTTCTTTCATAGGATTGTTTCGCAAATTGAAGAAATGGAGTGATTACACCTCTATTTTATCTAGGTACGTCTAGCAAAAACGGCCATATTTTAGATATACGACACACCTTTGATTTACCTTGACAGCAACCGACTACAAAGCACTATAAAAACCATGCCAAAGCCTTTATATGTAGGCGTTACAGCCATTTTATTAAAACTGTATTTCGTCAAAGTACGTCAAGGTAAATAAATCAATTCTGTGTCGCTACGTGTCGCTAAATCTTGCATGACAGGATTTTTTTATTTGTTTGACAAGGTACTCATAAAAACACCTATAAAAATGCACTCAAAGCCAAGCTATACAAGGCATACAGTGTTTTGATGTGGATTTGATTCCGTACAACTACGTCCAACAAAAAGTACGGTTTTGTCATGCTACGTCATGCTAAATTTTGCTTTACAGGGTACTTGTAAGAAATGCCACCTATGCCGATTACAGCAAGGCATACAGCGATTTAATAACTTTGATTCTGTATAGCTACGTATAGCAAAACGGCCTTTTTATAGGGGTGTAAGTTGAGCCAAACAGCGCCGTGATGTTGTCGTCTTAATTTCAGGTTTTATCAGGTTTAATCGTTGGGTTTTGCTGGGTTCTAATTTCAAGTTTTATCAAGTTCAAAGGTTAGGTTTTGTGAGGTTCAATCTATCAGTGACGGCTAACCAGTGGGGGGGGGTTCATAACTTATGGACTGGCCCAAAGCGGATACCGCAGCCAATCGCACGTATAAAAAATTTCTGTTTTTGTTAAAAAGTTAACTTCTTGTTAACTGCTACGGCGTTCTAAATGTCAGGTTTAAAGGCTTTTCATGTCAAAGAAAATGTCAAAGGTTTTTCAATTTAATACAGATACTTGGGTCATAAATTCAAAAAATAATGTCAAAGAAAATGTCAGGTTTTGTCAGGTTGTGAACTTAGGATTACTTAGGATTTACGCCGTTTACAATGTTAAGTTTTGATAAGTCCGAGCAGTAAACGGAAAGTAGTATTTTGTAGTAGTACGGGCCGTAATCTAACCGTCCTAATGTCAAGTTTTGTCAAGTCCAGACCATAACAATTGATAACAAATGCAGCGTTTTGAATGTCAACAATTGTTAACAGGTGCAGCATTTTGAATATAAGGTTTTATAAGGTTTTGCATTTTTAAAACTGAAGTTTTCTATAGTAGGACGGTGCAAAATTGCGTTGGCTAAATTCATGTTTTAAAAGCAGACCTTAAAAGTGAGTTTTGTACGTGACTATCAGTCACTCACAAAGATAACCCCAACTTTGGGGGAATCTCTTAACTACCTTTAAAGTGTAGTAGCGGATCGGGAACATTCACCCCACTGGGGAATATGCTCAAATTTGAGCGCATCTAAACAACCAAGCTACTTAATCAACCACTTGGACGGCTAAGTTAATTTAGGATTGCGTTATCGTTTCGGTAATCACCGAAACCCATGCAAGTGACCAGCTCAAAGATAGTTAGTGAGTAGCTTAAAGATACTCACAAAGGATAGGATTATAAATCTGATCCTACCTGAGCCACCAATAAGGGGAGCAGCTTTAAATACTCTATTCCGCTTCAATTAAATGATGGGAGCAAAAAAACACAGCAAGCCGAGGGGGAGTGTTTTTAACTCCTGAGTTCGCCACCCAGCATGACAACCAAACCCGAAGAAATAGCCTAGCAACATATAATTTGTACACTGTGGTGTACACTGCGATTTTTGTATAAATATTAAATTATATAAAACAGTTATTTAGCAAATTTGTTCAATTGACGCCATCCCACCAAAATTCAATTCAGAGATGTTCGACTGAATGTAAAAAAGCCCTTAAATTCAATGTTTAAGGGCTTTTTTATTGGCTGTATTGTCCGATCCTGTCCTAAGCTGTGTGACCCAATTTTTGCCTTCTGTGGGTAATTATTGGGAAAATTTACCCAATTATTTTTAGTCTAGATAGAGGGTAAATACAGATGAAACTCACAGATACGGAATGCAGAAAAGCACAGCCCCAAGATAAGCGTTATCGTCTTTCTGATGAAAATGGCTTATCACTATTGGTCACTCCAGCAGGGCAAAAATATTGGAATGTGCGCTATACCGTTCATGGTGAGCGTAAGTCAGAGTCACTGGGTCCATATCCTGATATGAGCTTAAAGAAAGCAAGAGAGCTTGCCCTTGAACTGAAATACAAGCATTCCAAGTCAGTTTTGCATGAAGACCTTAAGCCATTCTTTAAAGAGGTGGCGGAAGACTGGTTTGAGAATCAAAGAGAAACTTGGTCATCTAAACATATCAGTAATGTGCGAACATCTTTGGATGAGCTTTACATTACTCTTGCAAATAAGCGAATCAATCAGATTCAGGCACCTGAGATCTTGCAGGTTATTAAAAAAATTGAAGCCAGAGGTTCTACTGAAGTAGCTAAACGTACGCTATCTCGATGCGGTATGGTGATGAAATATGCCATAGCCCACGGCTATCGATATGATAATCCTGCAAGTGATTTGGTTTATGCGCTTAAGAATAAAAAAGTGAAGAATTTAGCATCATTACCTGAAAGTGAAATGCCTGAATTTCTTAGAAGGATTAAAGCCTATCCAGCAGATGCTCAGACTCACCATGCAATCATTCTGATTATGCTGACTGGTGTTCGAGTAAGTGAATTACTGCAAGCACGTTGGGAAGAGTTTGATCTTGAAGAACGAAAGTGGGATATCCCTGCTGAGCGTATGAAGAACGGTTTACCCCATCGTGTGCCTTTAACGGATATGATGATTGATGAGCTTCAGGCATTACGTTTAACACATAACCAAAACTTATTATTTCCACATCGATTAAACAATAAAGAGCCAATGCGTAGTGAATCGATTTTGGCAGTGATTAAACGTTCTGGTTATGCCGGACGAATGACCACACATGGCTTTAGATCGCTATTCAGTACTGTATTGAATGAGTCAAATTTGTTTAATCCAGACGCTATTGAGCGTCAATTAGCTCATGTACCTCAGAATAGAATTCGATCGGCATATAACCGAGCACAGTATTGGGATGAGCGTGTAAAGATAATGGAATGGTATAGTGTTGTAGTAAAGAACTGGATGTATAAAAATTAAAAGAAAGCTTAAAAGCTTTCTTTTAATAATTTATTTATTTCAAAGATTTTATTTTTGATTTTTTCTTCAGGTAAAATAGAATATTCTGAAGTTAATTCATTTTCTAAAAGAATACCCTCTAAATGTTCATTCTTTAAATAAGATGTTGCTAACAAATGAGTTATATACTTTATTTTGTATTCAAGGTTTTTGTTTTTCTGATCCAAATCAAAAATTTCTTGCTTATTGCTATCAATTATAGATTTGAATGCTTCTAATTCTATTTCTTTGGGTTTTAATTTTTCAATCTTTCTCTGTATGTTTTTATCATTAATATGTCCGGTTATAATATTTTCAATAACATGTTCTTCACGAGGAAAACTATATTTTTCTTTAATTATTTTAATTGAATTTACTGTTTCTTTAGATAATTTATATTGTTTTTTAATTAAAGATGAATCTTTTTCTTTGTTTTTAAAAGTGCGAAATTTAGGTTTTAATTTATCAAAACAAAATTTTGATATTTTTATAAAATTGCCATTTAATGATGCTTTTTCAGTTGGGGGGTTATTTTGGATTCTATCAAAGATATGAATTTCTCCATTACCTCCTATTTGGCTTGTCAATAACCCTGTAGGGTTTAATGGATTTAGTTCATGCTGAATAAATCGTATTTTAATTGTTTTTTCTTTGTCTAACCACTCTTGAAGAGTAATTATAGGTCTGGTCATAATTCCACCATGTATTTTTTTACAAATTAAACGTTATATTTAATTTTAACATAATTAAAAACATAAAGTTATCTATCATGTTAACAAATATGTTAACTTAACGTTAAGTTTTAAATAATAGACTTCCTTCATAAATCATTTTTCAATCAATTTAATTGTTTATCTTTCACCCAATCTAAATTGTATATGCCAGCAAGTAAATTAAACCGCAGGTTTAATCGTTTACGACGATTTCTATATACACA
>NZ_VOYN01000090.1:0-5382 GCF_013420275.1 Acinetobacter sp. YH01020 | reverse complement strand
TTTCATGTACTTATATTAACAATCAAAACTCAAGGAAAATAGTCCTTAGTTAAATCAAACGACACTTCATGTCGTGTCGCTTATATCTCTGACCTGAAGGACAGAGTTTTACGCTCCATTTGATAAATTGCTTTTCAAAAAAAAGAAACTAATATATTTCTTATAGGATCCAAAAGAAATAAATGTATCTACAATGAATAAGTCTTTACTTCAGCAAATCAAAAAAAGACGAACCCAATTGGGCTTAAAGCAAATTGATATGCAATCCCGCACAGGCATTTCAAGACAGCAGTACCAAAAACTGGAAAGTCAGGGCAACCCTCGATTAGAGACCTTAGAAATTATAGCGGCAGGATTAAATGCTCAACTGATGCTCATCCCTGATGATAAGGTTCATTTGATCAGACAATTATTGAATGATGAAATTAAAGTCACTATTGAAGATCAGGATGACTTAATGACTAACCCATGGAAGGGTCTTCTCGGAGGAGAGGAACCATGAATACTGTTGCCGTCCTGAAATTAACATTAAATCACGGTATCGTTGGATACTTGGCAGGATTTCAGAGCGGAAAAAATATTCTGGTTTTTACAGATTCTTTCCGCTTTGATCAGCAACGTCCGACCTTGAGCCTGCTGACTTCCCCCTTGTATCCTCAAGCGGATAAAATTTTAGAAAAGACCTATGTTACACATCAGCGCTTACACCCCTTGCTATCAAACTTGCTACCAGAAGGTGCATTACGTGAACTGATTGCACAAAGCCTCAAAGTACAATAGACAATGAATTTCAGTTATTGGCAGCTTTAGGTCATGATTTACCTGGAGCACTCATTGCGACTCCATTAGATCCAGAAGAAATTCCAGATGAAATAAAATTCAAACTGCAGATCTCGAATCCAGATCAAATTTTAAAGCAAGAGATTCGAACAGATAATAAGTTTTCCTTGGCTGGCGTCCAAATGAAGTTTTCCATGAAAGCCAAAGATGGGCGTTTTACACTAGCACAGGCAACGGAAACGGCTCTACTCGGGGACTGGATTATCAAAACTCCTTCTTCCGGACATGCTTTTGTTCCGCTAAATGAATATTCTATGATGACCCTTGCTAAAACGGTCGGAATAGATGTCCCTGAGATTCGCTTGGTGGATATGACCCTTTTACAAGACCTTCCACCATTAAATTTACCCCAAGAGCAATATGCTTTCGCAATCAAAAGATTTGATAGACAGAGTACTGCTGATACTACAGAGCTTATTCACATCGAAGATTTTGCTCAGATCTTCGGCGCATATCCACATCAGAAATACAGCACCACAAATTATGAGCAGATAGGAAAGATCATTTATCAATTTTCAGATAACAAAATTATTGATATTCAGCAATTTGCCAGCCGTTTACTCATAAATATTTTACTCGCCAATGGAGATGCACACTTAAAGAACTGGAGTATGATTTATTACGATAAAAGTGCACCAAGATTATCACCCGCATACGATATATTAATGACTAGTGTATATATTGAAAATGAGCATCATTTCGCATTAAATCTTGCCAAAAATAAAGATTGGTATTTAGCTGAGATGAAGCATTTTAAGCAATGGGCAGAAAAAGTCGGCGTTCCATGGCGTATCATCAAGAAGCAACTTCACGATATTATGGATAATGCTCGATCATTATGGCCAGCGCTATTACTAGATTTACCTATGATTTCCGCTCATAAAGAAAAATTAAGAGAACATTGGAAAAAATTGCATCCAGACTTTCAGATACTTACAGGTGATTAGGGCAACCAGTAACCAAACTAAAATTTCTCAAACAAGTTCATCACATCATTTTCCGTCAGTTTCGCTTCGCCCTCATGATCGGTACTTAGAATTGACTGTGCCAGTTCGGCTTTATTTTGCTGCAAGGCAATAATTTTCTCTTCTATGCTTTGGTTGGTAATCAGCTTATACACAAATACCGGTTTGTCCTGTCCAATCCGCCATGCACGATCTGAAGCTTGATCCTCAGCAGCAGGGTTCCACCATGGATCATAGTGAATGACTGTATCTGCGGCTGTTAAATTCAGACCGACCCCTCCTGCTTTCAGACTGATTAAAAATACCGGCACTTGTCCAGATTGAAACGCTGTAATGACTTCATCTCGCTTTTTGGTTTTTCCAGTCAGCTTCACATAGCCAATTTCTGCGTGATGGAGCTGTTGTTCAATCAGTTCCAACATTGAGGTAAACTGAGAGAAGATAAGAATTTTTCGCCCCTCTTCTACCATTGGAACGACCATATCGATCAACTGTTCAAGTTTGGCAGAGTGTGCCTGCCCGGTTTTAACTGAATCCAGTTTCAGTAAGCTAGGATGACAACAGACCTGACGTAGCTTCAGTAAGGCATCTAAAATTTGTATTTGACTACGTTTAAAGCCTTTTTCTGCCACAATTTTCTGAATGCTGGCTTGCATCGTGGCACGAACAGCCTCGTATAGCTTGGATTGCTGTTCATTCATATCAATATTGACTTCAATCGTGGTTTTTTCTGGCAATTCTTTAGCAACGTCAGTTTTCAAGCGACGTAAAATAAAGGGTTTAATGCGGTTTACCAACTTTTGCCTTAACTGCTGATCACCGCGTTTTTCAATCGGATAGCGGTATTTTTTATTAAAGATTTCTTGTGAATATAAAAATCCTGGCATCAGAAAATAAAATAATGACCACAACTCACCCAAATGATTTTCCATTGGGGTACCTGTTAGACACAAACGATGTTGCGCTTTTAATTGCCTTACAACCTGTGCAGCTTTAGCACGAGGATTTTTAATATTCTGTGCTTCATCCAAAATGAGTTGATGATATTCATATTGCTTCAGTTGCTCTTCATCTCTCCCCAAGAGCGGGTAGGTGGTTAAAATAATGTCAAATTGTGAAATCTGTTCAAAATACTGATGGCGGTCTGGCCCCTGTAATAGCAAAACCTTGAGTTCGGGTGTAAATTTTTCTGCTTCTTTAAGCCAGTTATGCATCAGTGATGTGGGTGCAATAATTAAGGCTGGCTTGTCCTGCAAATGCCCCGCCTGCTTTTCCATAAGTAAATGCGCTAAAGTTTGTGCTGTTTTACCCAGACCCATGTCATCTGCCAGAATCCCGCCATGTTGGGTTTCACGTAAAAACTGTAACCAACCTAAACCCTGCTGCTGGTATGGACGCAACTGCCCCCGAAAACCCTGCGGTGTTGGCAGTTGTTGCTGATAGCCTTGTTTGAATTTCTGCACAAATTGCTGCAGGTGATCACTGACCTGCCACGTCATACCCAAATGATGCTGTACCTCCAATAATTGACTCGCATCATAACGATCGATGTTACGGTCTTCTTGCTGTAAAATACCACGGAGATGTAACAATACTGGTTTGATGTCCCTGACTGATAGCGCCAAATCAGGTTTATCCCACGCAGTTTCTAGGGTGAAAATTTGGGTATCATCAAGATAACTGAAAGTTTGTGGATCAAGTAAACTAGGATGCTTTTGCACCAAAGCAGCGAGTGCATCAAGTAAATTATAAGAATTGCCTGCACTGTCTTGAACCGTCGCCCCGATATTGAACCAGTCCTGCTGGCTTTCAGACTCAGTGATGGAAATATTTAAATTTTCAACATATTGCAGGTTAAATGGGCTGTATTCCAGATGCTCAATCTGCCAGCCTATCAACTCAATTTGATTGATGGGCATGAGTTGCCTGATCCAGTCTCCATAGAAAGCAAAAACCAGAGAATCGAGAAGATGCTTATCAAGTTTTAATGACTGATCATAGTTAATATCTTTCACCCACTTCAGTGATTCGACCAATAGCTGTAAACGCTGGATTGACTGTTGTTCCTGAACTAAGTCCCGAAGCTGTCGCACCATTTTGCCATGCTGCTCACCAATAAAACTGTCACCTGATGTACCTGCTTTTATTCGCCCACCAGCATAGGAAAATTCAATTTCAGCACAAACAGACTCTTCCCATTTCCAATCAAATTTATCTAAAACACCGAAGCGTAAAATTGGCTGGGGACTTCCCTCAAGGACATCAATATGCTGAATAGACTCGGGCCGAGGCAGATTTTTCACGTCTGAATATTGATGAGTCAGTTTCTCAAACTCTGGCAAGAGCATAGATGGAAGATCAGGCATCTGTAAAAAATGGTACAGAAGATTTGCCGCATATTCACCATATAACTGGCCCACCGTGTTCTGTTGAATATTCACATAACATGGTGGATGGCTCGCGAGAATCTGAATATGTGGATTTGATTTCAAATCGAGTCGAATATCACCATTGACCAATTCAATGTTTAAATGCTCTGTCTGTTTGTTTACACCTTGTTGCCAGATCAGTTCGATGTGATAGCCTTGTTCTGACCATTGAAGTGCAGTATGGCTCTTTTTTTGCCAGTACACATCGCCACTTTGAATAAAAGATTTGAAATGCTCCAATAAAATTCTGGAGATATCAAGATTGCTTTGATAAAAGCGTTCGTCACTGTTTATTTTGGCATAATAATAAATCTGGTTAAATAATTGTCGTTTTTGTTCAGGTAAAGTCAGATGCTTTCTGGTGATATTTTCATATTGGGTATAATAACTTTCCCCCGCAATTGAGCCGTTTTTATTGCGTCTGGCCTTCTGAACATCAACTGTCAATTTCTTTAAGCTGACAGACTGATCTAACAGGTAAATTAAATAATTGTTTGTTTTGACAGATTGCTCTGGTTCAGTCTGTTGTAAATACCGTTTAAAATCATTCAACCAGCGCTGTGCCTGATCATCCCCCCTTAGGCGTTTTGCGATTCCCTGCGGGGATTGAGAGTCAGCATAACGCTGCTGAAATTCCTGGCGATATTCCTGAAAGAATAACCGCGCTAAAGCAGCAGCATGTTTACAGTTATATCCAACCGGACAAGTGCAGTCGTCATCGATTAAACGGTCTTTTTGGGGATTATAGGTAATTGCAGTATCGTAATAATCTGTCCCTTCAATTTGGGCATACATCGTGACATCGTCTTTTTCCTCAAAGAACTCAATCGTTTCCCTATCAATGTGTTTAGCATAGCTAAGGCTGCGCTGAATAGTTGCAGTACTAAAGCGAGATAGAAAATTGATCAATGAGGACATAATTACCAGACACCAAAAATGTTTATACAATTATAACGGACAAAGCTGTCATTTCAGAACAGTAGCCGAACTGCTCAACCTGAGCACAGATTCGACTCACTCATTGACATACTCCCACCACTTTCGACTAGCTCAAGTGGGGGATTCTAAAAGCAAAAGCTTTTAGGTGACTTCCTTGCGGATTTCGCTTGCTTTCTGCTTCAAAGGGCGACCTTTACCGCATCTTCCCT
>NZ_VOYN01000089.1:0-6067 GCF_013420275.1 Acinetobacter sp. YH01020 | reverse complement strand
TGCGAGTCTTGCCACGCCGAGCACCTGGTCGCTTTCAGCTGTAAGCGTCGCGGTTTCTGCCCGAGCTGTGGGGCGCGGCGGATGGCCGAAAGTGCCGCCTTGCTGGTTGATGAAGTACTGCCTGAACAACCCATGCGTCAGTGGGTGTTGAGCTTCCCGTTTCAGCTGCGTTTCCTGTTTGCCAGCCGGCCCGAGATCATGGGGTGGGTGCTGGGCATCGTTTACCGCGTCATTGCCACGCACCTGGTCAAGAAAGCGGGCCATACCCACCAAGTGGCCAAGACGGGCGCGGTCACCCTGATCCAGCGTTTTGGATCGGCGCTCAATCTGAATGTTCACTTCCACATGCTGTTTCTCGACGGTGTGTATGTCGAGCAATCCCACGGCTCAGCGCGTTTCCGCTGGGTCAAGGCGCCGACCAGCCCAGAGCTCACCCAGCTGACGCACACCATCGCCCACCGGGTGGGTCGCTATCTGGAACGGCAAGGCCTGCTGGAACGGGATGTCGAAAACAGCTATCTGGCCTCGGATGCGGTGGATGACGACCCGATGACACCCCTGCTGGGGCACTCGATCACTTACCGTATCGCTGTCGGTTCACAGGCGGGGCGAAAGGTGTTCACTTTGCAAACTCTGCCGACCAGTGGTGATCCGTTCGGTGACGGGATTGGCAAGGTAGCCGGGTCCAGCCTGCACGCCGGCGTGGCGGCCAGGGCCGATGAACGCAAGAAGCTCGAACGGCTGTGCCGGTACATCAGCCGCCCGGCGGTATCCGAGAAGCGGCTGTCGTTAACACGAGGCGGCAACGTGCGCTACCAGCTCAAGACGCCGTACCGGGACGGCACCACGCACGTCATTTTCGAACCATTGGATTTCATTGCAAGGCTGGCCGCCCTGGTACCGAAGCCCAGAGTCAACCTAACCCGCTTCCACGGGGTGTTCGCACCCAACAGTCGGCACCGGGCGTTGGTCACGCCGGCAAAACGGGGCAGGGGCAACAAGGTCAGGGTGGCTGATGAACCGGCAACACCAGCACAACGGCGAGCGTCGATGACATGGGCGCAACGGCTCAAGCGTGTTTTCAATATCGACATCGAGACCTGCAGCGGCTGCGGCGGCGCCATGAAAGTCATCGCCTGCATTGAAGACCCTATAGTGATCAAGCAGATCCTTGATCACCTGAAGCACAAAGCCGAAACCAGCGGGACCAGGGCGTTACCCGAAAGCCGGGCGCCACCGGCTGAGCTGCTCCTGGGTCTGTTTGACTGACGAGCCTGAAGGCCAACGATACCAATCAAAATGCTGCGTTCACAGCGCCGCGGCAGGGATCCGCCGTGCTGGTTGTCGGAAAAGGAGCCGCTAGTGGGAAAGAGGAGGGTAAATTTTCAGCGTTGCTGGCTCCCCGTCAGCCGGATTGGGTTGCATCGCAGGGGTGTCGAAAGAGTCAACTGCGGTCCAAAGCTGTTGGACTTGGGTGAAAAGGGCGTTTATTCTTCCTATACGTGAACCGCATCCTACGGAATGAGTAACCCTTGCCCTATTGTGAGTAGAACGTCGTATAATTCAAACGAAAGCAGTTAATAGGTATGAAATATCACAGCACAAAAGAGCGACAGGACATGTTTAGATGATGTTATTATAAAATAATAACATCATGGATGAATAAAAAATAATTTTCTATCTTTACAACTATGTTATACTTCTATGATAAGGCTATGATGGCAAAGCCTTGGTTTTCCTAATCAAATAGTCGCCGAGATGGCTTCAATGCGACAGTAGGTCTACTGTCTCACAATTAATTCATGTATCAGATTTTTGTTCCCTGATGGGAAGTGTTATCCATACGAAAAGAATATGGGTAAAGTGTTACACCTGTATATGACATTCAGAATGTCCTGTCGGGGGAACTGGTACCAATTTAATAAAAGAAAACAGTATAGAAATGACAATCGAAGATATGCAAACATTAGCCCTAGAGCATGGGCTGAGAATTTCGGAAGAGATGAGCGTCAATGAGATGGGCATCGACTTTAGAGTTGCCTTTGTAAAGGAAGTAAACGGTGAGAACTGGGTACTCCGTATACCTCGAAGAAGCGATATGCTTGAACAAATCGAAAATGAAAGTAGAATATTGGATTTAGCCAAAAGAAACCTGTCGATCAATGTCCCTGATTGGAAAATTGTATCGGAGCGCCTAATAGCCTACCCTTTACTGGAGGATGCGCCTGCTCTGACATTCGATGCGATAACACATGAGGTTTCTTGGAACATAGATCGCGATAGCATAGCTTATGTGGAGTCTCTGGCAAAATCATTGGCCGAATTACATCGTATTACAGCTGACGATGTGAGAAAGAGCAACTTGAAAATAATGACTCCAAGTGAATTGAGGACCGAAATAGCTGACCGTATCCACTTGGTGAAATCTGAGATAGGTATCAGCGAGCCGTTGGAAAACAGATACCGTAGATGGTTGGACAATGACCCTTTGTGGCCTGAATTCACTTGTTTCATCCATGGCGATCTCTATGCAGGGCATGTCTTAACCTCGAAGGAAGGTAAGACCTCTGGTATCATAGATTGGTCTACTGCGCATATGGGTGATCCTGCACTGGACTTTTCTGGTCACGTATCGGTTTTTGGAGAGGATAGCCTGAAGAGTTTGATAACGGAGTATGCTAAACAAGGCGGAACGATATGGGATAGGCTCTACGAACAATCTATAGAGAGGGCTGCTGCAGCTCCATTAGCATATGGCGCTTTTGCGGTAGAGTGCAACGACGATAATCATATCAATGCCGCCAGAGCAGCCTTAGGTATTGTTCAATAAAATGATGTGAGGATACTTTTTTAAATGCTAAAATAGGAGTTCGATTGGTGCCACTTAAGAGTATCATTGATTTCTATTTTAGCCAGTATCCTCCACTTTTAGGAGCTCCTCGAAACTCGATTTTATGATCATCTCTTAAGATTTTGAGCCACCGCTCTACTATCTTGACAGGAACTAATAGCTCGTTTACTAAAAATGGTGCACGCTTTCCTGGATTAGTTCTTATCTGATTAAATAGTAGATTTACTCCCTCACTTACTCCCTCATTAGATTCGAAAAGTAGCTTTGATGAGACAATAACTCGAAAACCGTGCTGGAAATTTTCAAAGACAGGGGGACGCAGACCATAGGATGCGAAGCCTTCTTGGATTCGTTTGATGCCTGACCCATATTTTTCAATAAAATGCGCTTCTTTGAACGTGGCAGATATCCTTTTATTGCGCGCCCATGGCGAGTAATCTTCACGAAGAAGCTGATCAATCGTTAAGTTATCAGCTAAACCACCTGGATTGAAAAACTCTATGGAATTGTAATACACCCTGATTATGGAATCGGCAAATTAATTTGGACTTGGGTGAAAAGGGCGTTTATTCTTCCTATTACGTTGTCGGCAGCGGGCCAAAAAGGAATACGTCCATGCCCATCGAGGTGAAACCGGCTGTGAGCGCGGGTTCAAGCATATAGCCCGACAGGCGCGTATCCTTGCCGATCACGACACGATGGCGGTGGTCACCGCGACGAAAGACACGGCCAGCCGCCATGCCGACGCGCAAGGCGGTTTCCGCCGTCATCGCGCCTTCGTTGGCTTTGCCACGAATACCGTCTGTGCCGAAATATTTGCGCACCATAAGGTCGATTATCCTGTCGTCGGGTCGCCCTCAAAGGGGACATGCCTGCTGAACCGCGAATATAGAGAAATATCCCGAATGTGCAGTTAACGAATTCTTGCGGTTTCTTTCAGCGCCGCCAATACCGCCAGCCCGTCGCGCAAGGGGCGCGGCTCGTGTGTGCGGATGAAGTCAGCTCCACCTGCGGCGGCGGCAAGCTCTGCAGCGAGTGTCGCGGCCCCGACATCCCCCGGACCACGGCCTGTGAGCGCGCGCAGAAAGGATTTGCGCGAAACAGACAGAAGCACCGGCAAATCGAAGCGCAGCCGCAATTCATCGAACCGCGCCAGCACCGAGAGCGAGGTTTCGGGAGCAGCCCCCAGAAAAAACCCCATGCCGGGATCAAGGACAAGGCGGTTGCGTTTGATACCGGCACCCGTCAGCGCCGCGATGCGCGCGTCAAAGAACGCCGCAATGTGATCCATGATGTCGCCAGCGGGTGCCTCGCGCCGATCTGCCTGCCCGTCTTGCACCGAATGCATAACGACGAGTTTGGCAGATGATTTCGCCAATTGCGGATAGAACGCAGCGTCTGGAAAACCGCGAATATCATTGAGATAGGCCACACCACGCGACAAGGCATAGGCTTGCGTCGCGGGTTGATAACTGTCGAGCGAGACGGGAATGCCATCTGCCTTGAGCGCGTCCAGCACCGGCGCGATACGCGCGATTTCTGTGTCGGACGAAACAGGCGCGGCGTCGGGATTGCTGGATGCCGGACCGAGGTCGATCACATCTGCCCCCTCGGCCATCAGCTTACGCGCCTGCGCAATGGCTGCGTCTGGCGCCAGATACCGGCCTCCATCGGAGAAACTGTCCGAGGTTATGTTGACGATGCCGAAAATGATGAGCGATTTATTCATGGGGGCTTCTATAATAATCTCTGTACACGACAAAAATAGATAACTCATTGAAATAATGTCACAATAATTGTTTTCTAACGACGAATACTATGACACATCTCAATGAGTTATATCTTATCTTAAACAAATCTCTAAAATGGAACAAGTCACATTTAAAGTGCTTTGCGCTCATCATGCTTGTGATTATTTTAAAGCAAACATGTAATCTTTCTTCTGCATCTAAAGCCTTGCCCATCAAGTGTTTACCACAATCATTTTATCGACGTATGCAGCGCTTCTTTGCAGGTCAGTATTTTGATTATCGTCAAATTTCTCAGTGTCATCACCAGAACGATGGTGATGACTACGGCGATCTGACCCCAAAGGATTCGGCCTCCGCGCAATGCAGGCTCCAGTCGGCAAAAGAGACGGAGCCGATCAGAGAGTAGGCAAAATCGGGACGGGCAACAGGAAAGAGGATGCCGGAGGGCTGCCGGATACTATCGGCGGCAAATAGGATGGATCGCCTGTGCCGTTATCGTGCCGGTCGAGTGCCATCCAGGAAACGATTGGGCGAATCGCCGTCACGCTTCATTTTGCCTGCGAGGTTGAGTAGATTTTTCAGTGCGGAGTTGCGATTGAACGGCGACCAGACGGCTGTAAAGGCAACCGGCTCCGGTTCATCGAGGAAGGGCAGGAAGACGATGCCGGTCGTCGGCAACAATGACGTTGCCTCGCCGACGATAGTGATGCCGAAGCCTTGTCCGACCATAGATAGCAGCGTGTCGCGCCCCACATCAAAGCGCCGGATCGACGGTGCGGGCCAACGCCCGGCAAGGCGCAGCACGATATGGTCATGGACCTGCGGGCCGGTGCCACCATAGCGAACAATGAAAGTCTCGCCGACCAGATCGGACCAAGTGATTGCGGACTGCCCGGCGAGGCGATGCCCATCCGATAGCACGGCCACCAGCGGTTCGGTCCAGATCGGTCGGGTATGGCAGTCGGGCATCTCGGGCTTGCCCGCGACGAACACCACGTCGAGCTGGTCAGCACGAAGCTGCATCACCGCATCGCGGGCTGTGCCTTCGGTGATCTCAACCTCAATGCCCGTATGTTCTTCCCGATAATGACGGATCAGCTCCGTGAGAAAGCTGCGTGGGATTAAGGCATGGATGCCGATGCGAAGCCGGCCGTATTCTCCTTGAGCTGTCATGCCTGCGGTCTTCACTGCGTGATCGAGTTGATCGACACCCGCCGTGACACGCTCCATGAAGTGCCTGCCTGCGTCTGTTAGCCGAACGCCCCGCGCATGGCGCTCAAATAGCAGGACACCAAGGTTATCCTCCAGCGCTTTCACACGCGCGCTGACGCTCGACTGGCTGATACCAAGTGCCTTGGCCGCATGCCGAAAATTCAGATGCTCGGCGACGGCGATGAACTGAACAAGGGAAATGAGCGGTATCCTGCCAGACAGGATACCGACATTCACGAGGTTTCGATGGTTA
>NZ_VOYN01000088.1:0-7265 GCF_013420275.1 Acinetobacter sp. YH01020 | reverse complement strand
TTAATGGAGAAATCTAATCGGTATGTTATACCTGAGAGAAGAGTGAGGAGTTATCCAAGGGTTGTAAAAGGAAAACCTCAAAAATACCCAAGAAAAAGCCAGTCAATCTCTTAACTGACTGGCATTAGCCCATTTGGGCGGTTTTTTATCTATTGGCTCTTAGTTCGAACTAAATTTAAAAAATGCAGATGACGCTCATATTGATCAATGACATCTTGCAAGATATCTTCTTGCGTCCATTCGATGATGTCATAATTTTGACCACCTTCCCTCAAAAATACTTCAGCTTGATAATCTTGCGTAATTTCTCCTGAATCAATCATAAAGCTTGGTGTATTTTTTTCTTGGACAACTACTTGGTAGATAAAGTTAATCTCATCTTGATGGTTTACACGAAGCTGCAAGCCATCATCTATCGTGTTTACCGTCACATCTAAATGACGACGCTTAAACTCTTTCTGTAGATTTGAAAATGCCTGGCTTACCGTTGTATCAATATATTGTTCAACTTCTTCACGTGTATGCGGATAATGCATAATCAATCCTAAACGTTGCTGCCAACTTCTTGGATTATGAATTGCTCTAGGTGTAATACGCGCATCCTGTAATGCTTGCATCTTGGTTGCATCTAAATGTAGAGCCTTGACTAAGCCCCAGCAAATTAAAAGCATTACAAAAGTGAATGGTAATGCACTCAACATTGTTGCAGATTGCAAAGCACCTAAACCTCCTGCAAACAACAAAACAATCGCAAGAACAGCCATTAACGTTGTCCAAAACAATCGTTGCCATGTTGGGGAGTTCTCAGATTTAGCTGTTAAATAATCTGTAACAAGTGCACCAGAGTCCGCTGAAGTCACAAAAAATAGCATAACCAATATGGTCGCAACAAAACTCATAATGCCTGAGAATGGCAAAGTTCCTAAATACTCAAATAGCGCAACGGATGAGTCTCGTTGTACTGCAGAAATCAGTGAGGTATTCGCTTCGTTTAAGATGCTATAGAGTGCAGCGTTGCCCATCACTCCCATCCAGATCAGCGTGAAGCCTGTTGGTATAAGTAAAACACCTACAATAAACTCACGAATAGTACGTCCTTCAGACACACGCGCAATAAACATACCTACGAATGGCGACCATGAAATCCACCATGCCCAGTACATAATTGTCCAACCACCGATCCAACCATCAGACTGGTAGGCATATAAATTAAAGGTCATATTGAACAAATTTGAAATGTATTGCCCCGTGTTTTGGATAGTCGTTTGCAATATAAAAATGCTTGAACTAGCAAAAAATACAAATAGCAACAGCACTAAAGCTAAGCCCAGATTAATCTCTGATAATCGTTTAATACCCTTGTCTAAGCCTATAAATACAGATAAAGATGCCATAGCTGTAACAATGACAATTAAAATAAGCTGCGTCGTCGTTGAATATTCAATTCCGAATAAATAATTTAAGCCAGAGTTAATTTGGGTTACACCAAAACCTAATGTTGTTGCGACACCAAATACTGTACCGATGGTCGCAAAAGTATCCACACCATCACCAATTGGACCATAAATTTTCTTTCCAATAAGAGGATATAAAGCAGAGCGAATCTTAAGAGGTAGATTATGTCTATATGCAAAGTAAGCTAAAGCTAAGCCCACAATTGTGTAAATTGCCCAAGCATGAAGTCCCCAATGAAAGAATGTTACACGCATGGCTTGCTGCGCTGATTGAATTGTTTCAGGCTCACCAGTTGGAGGTGAAACATAGTGCATCACTGGTTCCGCGACACCGAAGAACATTAAGCCAATGCCCATACCAGCTGTAAATAGCATAGCGAACCAAGAGCTATTACTAAACTTTGGCTGGCTATGGTCTAAACCAAGTTTAATTTTACCCATATTTGAACAGGCAATATAAATAAGCACTAAGAGAAAAATGGCTACAGATAGTACATAGAACCAACTGAATGAGTTTGTAACCCATTGATTCAGTTGTTTAGTTATTAAATCAAAAGCATTGGGAGCTAAAAATACAATGGCAATAAAAATGCCGATAATAACAACTGTGCTAATAAACACATTTGGATTCACATTGGAATACCATGACGGTTTCAATGAAGACATACCTTCCCTATTCCGTTTTATTTGTAAGACAGATCTAAATTGATCAAAGAGATATCCGCTACTTGCGAAAGAAACAGGCTTGTATTGAAAAGTGCTGGCATTTTCATTTTCGTTTGAAAATTTAAGGCTGACTCATTCAAAGCCATTGCTTAGAGTTTGAGCATGTTATCATATTTTTAGATATATAATCCAATATTAAGTAGTAAAGCAAATTAAGAAAACGATCCATAATCATAGTTTTCAATTTTTTTCTTATTTGACGCCTCGTTTTTTCTCTACGAAATTGATTTGCTAATGTAGAAAATACTCATAGTTTTGCTGAGATTAAGCATTTATTCTTTTCTAGAATTTATATGATTAGGTATAAATTTTGTTGATCTTATAAAACGAGTATTAAACACACTTAATAAATTTTAAAGCTGAAACAATGATTAAAGATCAAATACTTAATACATAAAAAAACAAAATGAGCTTAAAAGCAATTTATAGTAATTAATTCACTTTCTAATTAAAGCAGGCTTATAACATGAATTCAAAAACGCGTAAGATTCTTTTAGCTGGTGGTGCAGTACTTATTGCAGGTTCATTGCTCTCAACGGCAAATGCAAATACTACGGAAGTTCAAGCGGTACCAAAAGTAGATTTAAATAAATATCTTGGTACATGGCATGAAATTGCACGTAAGCCACTTTATTTCCAAAATAAATGTGATTACAACGTCACTGCTAAATATTCATTAAATGAAAATGGTAACGTCAAAGTTGATAACAGTTGTTATAGCGCAGATGGTAAACTCAACCAATCAATGGGTGAAGCATATAATTGATGATGACTATCAAACTGCATTAGTTGGGTCACCAAATAAAAAATATCTTTGGGTGCTCAGCAGAACTGCTAACCCCAACCAAGCCACAGTTGACGAATACCTAGATTATGCAAAATCTATCGGTTTTGATTTATCAGATCTCATTAAGACTCAGCATAAATAAGTTATTTAATAAGTCCCATTCTTGGGGACTTATTTTTAAATAATACAATGTAATTTATCTGGCCATGAACGTAAGAATATAAGACCCTTTGTATCCCTTCTATTTCAATCCCTGATATCAGCGTCTATTTACGATAGGCTGAATGCTCACTCACATTGAAATAGGATAATATTCTAATGACTACTATTAATGTTGAAAATATTAAGAGCCATGCAGATGTAATTGCTTCATGTGGGACTAAAGTTGGTGAAGTAGACCACTTGCAAGGTTCGGATCAAATTAAACTGACTAAGCATGGTGATGGTCATCACCACTTAATTCCAGTTTCATGGGTTGGTGAAATTACAGACAATAAAATTGTACTGACTAAAGACTCTCAAGAAGTTAAAGATAATTGGATTGAAGCTTAAAACCCTAATCCTAAAAAAACCCTCTTAATGAGGGTTTTTTCATATCTGCTGTAATAATCATTGGAGGAAGTTAGTCTTTATCTAATGTATGAGGTGTTGTCGTCTCTTCATTTTCATTGCTGTCTTTTTGCTGGCAACCTACCAGCCCCAATACGAATACCACGCTTATAATAGCTAACGTTTTCATACTTTAGGCCTATATATTTGTTAAAACTCTACACTAACAAAGCATGACGATTACTGTGTAAATTTATGAAAATCATTGATGAGATAAATAATAAGAAAGTCTTTAAATAAAGTTTTTCATATATTAATGATTGTCTAGATTATGAAGTTATCCCTACATTTAAATAATTATCTTTCACCCAGGCCAATAATTCTTGTGCTGGCGCTAGACGTATAGCGTCCTCCTCCTCAGCCTGATCAATTAGTTCTAAAGGTGGGAATGGTCTAAAGTATTCCATAAGTTTAGCTCCTATTATTGAGCGTGACTTAATCCTGCTCTAGCTTCGATGATGATTTTTTGAATTTCTTCCCGTCGTTGTTTCTTCTTTTCATGGTAAATCCACACAGAAGAAATCAACACACTTATAATTAGTCCGCCAATCAGTACTTGTAGTCTTGTAAAGGCCATTTTTTATTGCTCTTATCATGTAGTTTTCATTTAATTAAATTAAGCATTTAAATATTAAAACTTAATGGCAATTAATGACAAAAACCCGCCTTTGAAAGACGGGTCAATACATAATATGTTGAGTAAATATTTTTTAGAGAATTTGGATATTGCTGGCTTGCTTGCCTTCCTTACCATTCGTAATTTCAAACATTACACGCTGACCTTCCTCTAGTACTTTATAGCCATCGATTCGTACTTCACTATAGTGTGCAAATAATTCTTCACCAGTATCGGAAGCAATAAATCCAAAACCTTTTGTACCGTTGAACCACTTCACTGTACCGTTTGTTAAATTAGACATTCATATTCCCTTTAAGTAATTATCAGTTTAGAAATTGCTGTAAATATTGATTAATTAACAAGCATATTCAATATAACCAATAATCCTTAAATATGAGGATACAACTGTTAGATCTATGTGAATCAAGTTCTTGTTTTATTTTGCAATTACACACAAAAGTGATAAATATCCCTCATATTAAGGTAATAATCAGATATAGATTGTAATATTCGATCATTCACACTTTCCATAAATTGAATGAAAAAAGCCCCACATATACATGTGAGGCTTCACCCAATTCATTTGCGCTGATATGAGCCAGTAAATTATAAAACACTTTAATCAAAATATGTATTCAAAATATATCTTTAAAGCATATTGATATGAACTATCGATTCAACTGCGTGTATGCCCATTTTAAAAATTTATATTTATCATGAAAGTTTGGTACATTGATTAAGTGAATAAAACTCACTGCTCCAAATTTACCCGCAATCTTTTTAGGATCAACAATTTCAAAATCATTGTCATTACCTAAATTCAGTTCTTTAAAAAACTCAAGAACCTTGTTATGCAAACCTTGCTGTGAATGTTCAGTTCGCTCTATTAGAAAATCATAAATCTGGCTTAAAACATGTAATTCAAAATTTTTATTCATGACTTTCTTCTCATAATTGTTAAGGTTGAAATCCAAAACTAACGGATATTATGAGAAAGTTAAAGTAATCAAACATCCTGAAACAATAAGCTTTGAAATATCTAACTTATAATAATTCATCTTTTTTAAAGCTTTTAACCAGGCCTTTGCCCGCTCCATATTGATATCTGCAAGTTCAAACCTGTGAAATCGATATCCCAATTCTTCAGCATGGTCATAACGATCCATATTCCAAGCCTTCGTTGCAAGTTTGCCTTTACGACCTCCAGACCATGGACCAGTTGCTATTTCAATTAGCATGCGATGTTCGATGAGGTGTAAATCAAAACGCCAATGTTTGGTACTTTTGAAATGAAAGTACTCCTCATACTTCATTTCCATCCGGTCTAATATTTCTTTTTAACCTCTCGAATGCTTCAAAGTATTTTTCACTGGCTTTAGGTAATGGCCTGGTGCGTGGTTTCTTTTTGGGAGGTATCTTTTTGGTTAGCGCTTTATATACATCAGGCTCCATATTTCACCCAATAAAAAACCTCCCGGAGGAGGTTAATTTAATTGCATGTAAAAATTAAAATAACTTAAATATTTTTCCAGTTTTATCACTGTAGAAATGCATATCAAAGCTAGGCTTAATTATTTCATCATCTATATTTAGATAACGGACGCAATCCCCAAAACTATTTGGCTCATCAGATGACTTTTCGCACATAGCTTCTAGTGTATAGACAGCGCCATGTTGATCAACCACATCTAACATTACTTTGTTTAATAAAGTTTCCATGTATTAGCCATCAATCCCAACGATTTCACTCGCTTGGAAACCACGTTGACCTTTTGATACGCTAAATTGTACACGCTGACCTTCAGCAAGTGATTTGAAACCACCTGAAATGATTTGAGAAAAATGAGCAAAAACTTCTTCGCCGTTATCAGCCGCGATGAAACCGAAGCCTTTAGTATCGTTAAACCACTTAACAGTGCCTGTAGTTAAATTTGACATAATAATTTCCTTTAATAATATTTAATATAGAGTTCTTGAAAAAATTAAGAAAATAAATAATTAATTTATAAATAATTTAATTAAAAAATTTTAGCTCTAAGTTGTTCAGGTTTAAGAGTGAGAGTTTAAAAATACAATTTATATAGTTTATTTAGTTCAGTATAAAAAGATTTACCATCAATATTTAAAGTTAACTTTTGTCCTGATTCCAAGACAACTTGTTTAGCAACTTCAACTAAGGTTTTACCATTCAAATTGCTTTGAATTTTTTTTAACGGAATAATATTCACTCGAATTTCATCACCGTTAGTTGCTGAAGCAGTAGTCCAGCCGTTAGATATGTTCATTTATTGACTCATATAATGAGCTTTTGTAAACAGAATAGTATTAAAAATAAAACCAACTTTAATTTTGGAGATTGTTCACTTAAGAAAAATTTAAACTTATGATATTTACAGTAGCTGTGAAATTTAAGAAAAGATATAAAAATTAAATCATTATCTTAAAAATATGATTTAAGGAAAACCCACGGATAGCTGCAGGCTTCCCTTGATCGGCATGACGCGAATTCATGCTATGCGTTAACTGTTTGAATTTGATGCTTGAACATCAGAATGGAGGGAATACGCAATTCCGTTAACAACTCAAACACTACCGTTCCGCTTACGGATTCGATCAAACACACTATATCAGATATATTAATATTCACCTAAACTTATTTCAATTTTATTTATATTTGTGATTTTTATATTCTCTTCCTGCTAGCTATCCAATATTTGTGTGATAATCATTGCAATACTTTATGTAAATTTCTAAGTCGTGTTTTGCCTGTACTTTGTCTGTCATATAGTCACCAAAAAAATCCCGCTACTTCCTAGCGGGATTTTCTGAAACTTTAAATTATTTTGAGTCGTTATTTCTTTACTTTTAAACAACTCTGACAAAAAAATTAAATTTCCATCAAAGCACTTTCGTGTAACCATCTCACTATGTATACTAATCATACATTAGACTTCCTTCATAAATCATTTTTCAATCAATTTAATTGTTTATCTTTCACCCAATCTAAATTGTATATGCCAGCAAGTAAATTAAACCGCAGGTTTAATCGTTTACGACGATTTCTATATAC
>NZ_VOYN01000087.1:0-7311 GCF_013420275.1 Acinetobacter sp. YH01020 | reverse complement strand
GTCTGATAATTTTTGAATATCTTTGAATTTCATCCAAGGATTATCCCTCGAATTAAATAATTTTGCTGATTAATTTAAGATCAAATAAATTGTACGTTTTTTGATTTATGACGGAAGTCTAATGTTTTTATAAATATAAGTGGAATTTCTTGGGAGAAAACTATCTGCCTAGATGAACAAGCGATTCAGCAGTATCAGACTCAAGGAAAAAGTTTTATTGATGGCTTAGCGAAAAGAATTGAAAGTAGCCAATTTGGAACAGATTATGAAAGATTTTACTCATATGTAGATGCCTCTAAAGAACAGAAAAAGGAAATGCTTCAAGCATTTAAAGAATATAAGGCTTAGCAAAATTAAATCCATTTAATATAATGAAGATTGTACGAAATGTTTATGTTTACATAGGTAAATAGCAAAGAACTTATTACTTTTGTGTATCTACGCTAGCATAAGTTTAATTTATGAATAATTAGTTGACTCATCTCCCATGCTGTACCCAATGCCTAAAAAAATCCAATTTGCACCTTCTCAAGCGAAATGGCAGCTGTCATCAACACAGTCGGTATTGGTGCTGGTTGGTTTACAAAATTTACGCATGCAGCAGGGCATACAAGATACGCAGTTGATGGAAAATTTGATCCAACTGACCAATAAAGCCAAAGCCTTAGAGATTCCAATTGTCGATTTATATGGTGATGATTTACTTCAAGGCATGCAGCAGCTCGGTGAATATGCAACCATACACCCTCAGCTCATCTTTGCAGGGCAAATCACACCTATGCCGAAACAGATCTTGCCGTATCTATATAGGGTAACAGAGCAAATCTGTATTGTTGATGACGCAATTGTGCTGAATAATCAGGAACAGCATATTCTGTGGGTGGACTCCATATCAGGCCAAGGTATCCATCATATGAGTAGTTATAATTTGATGCGGCTTTGGAATCTGTCAGCGCCAACGGAATTTGTTTTGTCAGCCAAAGGCATATTATTGGCTATTGCAGAGCAGCTAGATATGGACGCTTTGGAAATAATCCCTTAACCGATTTACGCAGTTATGGGCTTGATTCCGTTGCCATGGTCAGCTTAATTGGTTTGTGGCGTGCCAATGGTGCAAACATCCGTTATGAAGACTTTTTAGATGATGCAAGTCTAAAAGCATTGCTAGAAAAATGGCTCAGTACAGACTAAACAAAGCCAATTGGAATTATTTTTGTTCTAAATCGGAAAATACGTCGGGAAATATGGCTTTGTGCATTGTAATTGTTGGCTAAGCTTTTTATTATTGCCGCCTTGTTTTTCGAGATCAGAACTGGATTGAACTTTGAGTAATTTTCTAACCGAACACCTGATACATCGTGACAATGACTTTATGGTGATTCATAAACCAGCAGGTTTACTCACAGTTCCGGGAAAAACAGCAGATTTACAAGATTGTGTTATCAATCGTTTATTGGAAATTGAACCTAAAACGTTATTGATTCATCGTCTAGATCGAGATACTTCGGGGATTTTGGTTTTTGCACTCTCCCGTCAAGGGCAAAACCGTATTTCACGACAGTTCCAAGAACGTCAAACCTCGAAAACTTATCAAGCTTTGGTTGCAGGAACACTTGAAGGTGAAGGTACAGTCGACGTGCCTGTGGTGTATGATCCAGCACACCCACCGTTACATATTGCAGATCCTGCACATAACAAACCCGCGCTGACACATTGGAAAGCCACTGAACATTTTAAAATTCAGGGTAATCCAGTCACGCGTGTCGCTTTAACCCCCATTACTGGACGTTCACATCAACTTCGTGTTCATATGCAATATTTAGGTCATCCGATTGTGGGTGATACTTTGTATGCAACGCCAGAGCAACAACAGCTGATGCCACGATTATGTTTACATGCTGAGCGCTTGAGTTTTAACCATCCTGAAACAGAGCAAACAGTGGAATTTCACTGTCCTGTACCATTTTAGGAAAATCATTTAAATCCCTAAGAATTCTGCTCACTATTTAGTGGGCTTTATGTCAAAATATATTGCTTTATGGTCTAGATTTTTGCTCAAATAACGTTCACAGTTTGAGCATAATATTTTCAGACCGAACTTGAGAAAAAGGTGGAAAAATTGCAGCAGTTTGCTATTGGTCAACGTTGGTTATCAGATACAGAAACGGAACTGGGTTTAGGTGTTCTTATTGATGTTGATGAGCGATCGGTCAGCATTTTATTCCCGAAAAGTGATGAAACTCGTGTCTATGCCCGTCACAATGCACCTTTATCTCGTATTGTTTTCAATGTAAATGACGAAGTCCAAGACCAAGAAGGTCAAATTTGGATTGTTGAATCGCTTGAAGACCGTGGTGGCGTGGTGCGTTATAACGCGGTACGTAAACTTGCCGATGGTACAGAAGAGCGTAAAGCGCTGAATGAAACACGTATTGGTGCAAGTATTCAGTTAGCAAAACCATTAGATCGTTTACTCGCAAGCCAAGTGGACTATAAAGAATGGTATGATCTCCGTATCGAAGCACTGCTTCTTCAAGCCAATATGAAGTCTAGCCCTCTACGTGGCTTGGTAGGTTCACGTGTGGGTCTTATTCCACACCAACTGTATATTGCGCATGAAGTGGGTAAACGTTTTGCTCCACGTGTATTACTTGCTGACGAAGTGGGTCTAGGTAAAACAATTGAAGCTGGTCTGATCATTCATCAACAGCTTAAAACCGGTCGTTCAGAACGTATCTTGGTCTTAGTACCTGATTCATTGCAATATCAATGGATGATTGAAATGCGTCGTCGTTTCAATCTTGAGTTCTCATTATTTGATCTGACACGTACAGCATCAATTAAAGAACACGATCCAGATCTAAACCCATTCTTAACAGAACAATGCATCATTGCCAGTGTCGATTTGATGATCGACCATGATGACTTGCGTGAACAAGCCCTTGAAGCTGGTTTTGATTTGCTCGTAGTCGATGAAGCCCATCATTTAATGTGGTCAGAAGAAGAAGGCGGCAATGACCGTTATGACCTTGTTGAAGAACTTGCTGAAAAAACACCGGGTGTTCTGTTATTAACCGCAACGCCTGAACAATTAGGTGTAGAAAGTCACTTTGCACGTTTACGTTTACTTGATCCACAACGTTTTAGTTCACTTGATCGTTTCTTGGATGAAGAAGAGCAGTATCACCAAACAGCTAAAATTGCTGAAGTGCTAATGTCTGATCTGCCACTCGAAGAAGGGCATTTGGCAGCGATTGAAAGCCTATTAGGTCATCGTATTACTGACGAACCTGAACAACGCTTCCGTGCTATTCACGAATTATTAGACCGTCATGGTACAGGTCGTATTTTATTCCGTAATACCCGTGAAGCGATTCAAGGCTTCCCAGGTCGTGACTGTCAGCCTGCGCCATTACCTGCACCAGAAAACTGGTCTAAAGATGGCAAACTACGTGAACAAATGTGGCCTGAAGAAGCGCAGCTTGATGGCTCGTGGATGGAAACCGACCCACGTGTGATGTGGTTGATGGAACGACTACGTACAGACCTGAAACACAAAAAAGTGTTATTGATTGCACGTAGTGGTCCAGTGGTTGAGTCTTTAGAAAATGTACTTCGTTTGCATGCGGGTATTCGCACAGCGATGTTCCATGAAGGCATGAGCTTATTAGAACGTGACCAAGCAGCGGCTTACTTTGCGGAAGAGTCATACGGTGCGCAAATTTTACTATGTTCAGAAATTGGTTCTGAAGGTCGTAACTTCCAGTTTGCATCGGACCTTGTATTATTTGACTTACCAGCCAACCCGGACGTACTAGAACAACGTATTGGTCGTTTAGACCGTATTGGTCAAGAAAATCGTATTCAAATTCATGTGCCTTATCTGGTTGGTACTGCTCAAGAGCGTATGTTCCGTTGGTATAACGAAGCATTAAATATTTTCTGTAATATCTCGCCGACTGCGCAAACCTTACAAGAAAACTTCATCGTCAATCTGAAAGATTGCTTGTTGGCAGATAAAGGCCAAGAGTTTGAAGATTTGCTCGAAGCGGTGAGTGTACAACGTGAAGCACTTGAAGCTGAACTTCAAGAAGGTCGTGACCGTTTACTTGAGTACAACTCTTGCCGTCCAATCGTGGCACAAGAAATTGTGACTGCACTTGAAGACTACGACGACAATACTACGTTACCAATGTTCATGAAGCGCTTCATGGCGTCTACAAACATTGATTTTGATGAGCAAAGTAATGGTACCGTGATCATCAAGCCAACGGATCAAATGCAAGTTCAAGGTCTGACTTTGGACGAAGAAGGTATGACGGCGACGTTCTATCGTGACCAAGCACAGATTCGTGAAGATGCTCAGTATTTAACACTTGAGCATCCATTCACTGAAAGTGTGATGGAAATGATTAATACACAAAGCTTTGGTAGTACCAACGTTGCTGTATTGAAATCAGCAGCTTTACCACAAGGTTCTGTGTTAATGGAAGTGTGGTTTAAAGTCGATGTGGTTGCACCAAAAGCATTGAATTTGCCGTCAAGTTTGCCACAACAGTTGGTTCGTGTATTACTGAGTGAAAAAGGTCAGGATTTATCGCAAAAAATTGCACCTGAAATTTTACGTCCTTATTTACATCATCTTGATGGTAACAGTTGCCGCCAAGTGGTTAAGGCGCGTCGTGATGTCATTGAACAGCGTTATACGCAAGCGCTTGAAATTGCTCGTGGTGCATTACCGGGCTTTAAACAACAAGCCAAAGAAATCTATGGTAGCAAATGGCAATATGAAATTGACCGCTTGACTTATTTGAAGCAGTTCAACCCAAGTATTCGTGAAGATGAAATTGCACGTTTACAAAAACTGCAAAAAGAAGGTTTAACACTGCTTGATGGTCTGGCGGTTACACCAGAAGCGATTCAAATTATGGTAGTGGTTAAGCCATAAGCTAAGAATATTAAAAAAGCACCTTAGGGTGCTTTTTTTATGGCTAAAATTATAACTGTAAAATTAATCACGACAGATTTACGCTAAATCTAAGTTTTGTATTGTTTATTTTTAATCTAAATTGTCGACATCGGCATAAAAAAAGTAACAATTTTTCAGCAATTCTACAGCTTGATTAAAATCTTCATGTTCATCCAACATATAAAATATGCCATCGAGCTTTGTATAGTCAGGATGATTTTTTGCTAACTGAATTTGGATCGTACTTCGTTCTGCTTGGCTGCGTGTTGCATAATGAGCAGTAAGTAAATCAAAGTTAATGTCATTGCATAGCGGCTGTTTTAAAGCGATTGCACCACAATAAGCATGTATTTCAGGCAATAAGCGTAAAACTAAATCAGCCTCTTTGCTTGCCGCCACGATCAGCTCTGGGTCTGCGGTCTTACACAAAGCGAGTACTTCAGTTAACAGGGTTGAGTCATCTAGTGTATGGTCTAACACGATGACTTTTTGCGGTTGGGTTAAATCAAAGTCATTTATTAAAATCATAAAACCTCCTGAAAATAGAATGGTTATGCTTTATTTATCTGCGCTATAAAATGAAATGGTGCTACGTTTCGAATCTAAAATTTTCTAAAAATGGTTTTGGATAATGTGTTCAGTCTATGAACGTTCTAAAGTTAATCATGGCGTAGAAAAGCGCCATTTTCTGATTCGAAGCTCAGTTAAATACTGAAATTGTAAAATAGGGTGCTACGCTTCATGCTCATTGCGATACCCAATATACATGCTTTGATTAGTAAAAGAATCGGCATCGCGACATAAGCTGTCGTGATTGATGTCAATTGAATCCTGAAAGTGAAATGATTAAATGTATTCGGACATACAGAGATAGCATCATATTCAAATGATTGATCACGAACTGTCTTAATGTCGTGTTTTGATGCTTTAGTTAAGTAAAGTTTTGGCTTGGTTAAATTTATACGTCGATGCTAGCGAGTTGAGGGCAGTTCCGTTAAAATGCTTCAAATTTCAGCAGTTCGTTAGAAGAAAATAAAAATATGAAATCCTTAATTACCTTGGGTAGTAAAACGTCACACGGTGGTGTGGTTTCAGAATGTGAACCTTCATTTGTGATTAATGGTATTGCGGTGCATTTAAATGGCATGAAACATTATTGCCCGAAATGCAATTCGACTGTGGCTGCGATCGCGGCAGATCAAAGTACAACGGTAAAGGGGCGTGGTGTTGTGGTTGCTGGAGATAAAACCACATGTGGCGCAACCTTCTTACCAAATCAATCAATGGTTGGATCACAAAAATAATCTGCATACTGACTTTGGGGTCATCTAGATAAGCTTATTAAGTCCTGTTTTATTTGCTTTGATCTCTTTATGATGGGCCATCATCAGCTGATTAGATGAGTTTTAGATGAAAAGCGCGATCCATTTTACCCATGCCAATGGTATTCCTGCCGCGAGTTATCGAAAGTTTTTAGCCTATTTTGCACCCAAATATGATGTGAAGGCGATTCCGCTGATTGGTATGGATGAGCGCTATCCGATCACCAAAGATTGGCGATATTTGGTCGATCAAGTCATAGCAGATATCGAGCACCAATTTCCAAAGCAAAAAGTGATTGGGCTTGGGCATTCTTTTGGTTCTTTAGTCACCCTTATGGCGGCTTATAAACGTCCAGACCTGTTTTCACAACTGATTATTATGGATCCACCTTTCGTAATCGGTCCTAAGTCCGCCATTTTTGAGGGTATGCAAAAATTAAAGCTCAAAGCTATCGATAAAATTACCCCTGCGGCAATTACACTGAAGCGCAATGATCATTGGTCAAATTTGGATGAAGCCTATACGGCACTACGGAATAATCGTTTATTTAAAAGTTTTGATCCGCAATGTTTTGAAGATTATTTTGCACAAGGTATTCAAGCTGATGAAAAATGTGGTGGCGTAACCCTCAGCATTCCAAAAACCGTTGAAGCACAAATTTTCCGTACAGTGCCTGCATGGTGGTGGCGTACTCCACGTAAAGCCCCTCAAATGCCTGTACACCTTATCACCGCAGATAACAGCCATTTTTATAAACAAGGTTTGCCTGACGGAATGAAGAAAACCTATGGTATAGATTATAGTGTGGTTGAAGGTGGGCACATGTTTCCACTTGAGCAGCCGAAACAGACAGCGCTACACGTCATGCAGTACTTACAGCATTAAAAAATAAGGCTCTAGACTAGCAAAATGATTATGTTAGTCTAGAATCATGATAGAAAACAGTAAATTAAGTCACTACAAGATTAAAAAAATTATTCAATGCTTTTGTGTTGATATTCCTGCTTCCAAAACAGCCT
>NZ_VOYN01000086.1:0-7312 GCF_013420275.1 Acinetobacter sp. YH01020 | reverse complement strand
ATTAGGCATTCTGTACCGTTAGAGTTTAGATAATTAAATACATATTGTACCGAAATTAAATATTAAGTCTATAAATACGGTTTTTGAGTTGCTTTTTAAGACTTTATTTTGTTCCGTTAGGCTATACTCTATAGTTACATAATTCGTGATTTAAAGAGACCTAGAAAAAGAGAAATGGTATTTATTTGAGCTAATCAAAGTTGAGAAACTTTAGAATTCTTGCGTTAGTCAAATTTTAAGCAGCCAAAAGCTATATTTTATGAGGTTTTAGCCAATTCAAAAATTAGATAAACTATACTTTCGCAAGAGGTCTTTTGATTAAATAATAAGCGTGGAACGTGAAAAATCATAAAAAAAGCCCACCTTGGGGAAGATGGGCTATCAACTAGAAACTACAGCATTGATTTCTATAGAGAATTATAACGCTGTTATTCCTAAGTAGTAATGTCCTACCTTAAAACCAAATAGAAATGTCCTATACAGACATTTCCAAGTCAAGCACAGGATTCAGATTTCGTTCTTTGATTACTGTCTTCTGTGCACGTCTGCTTGGCATAGATTGAGAACGATTACGTTTGTTTTGCTGTTCCAATTCTTCATGCTGTTGTTGAATATGATTGAGAACTGCACCTAAACGTTTATTCTCAACAATCTCTCGCTGGTTAAGCTGACTTAATTTATCGAAGATGCTGTAATTGATTTTTCTTCCCTGATATTCAATCGCGACTGTACCATCCGGGTATTCCAGGAACTCAAGATACTTACTAATCAATCTTTGGTTTTCTTCCGTGTTTTCCAGGAGATATACGCATTTATCATAAGTAATCGTCAGGCTATTCGTGACTCTGCGGGGTTCACGCCAGGTAAAAATATCATCTAATTCTTCGGCTGTTTCAGTGACAGTCCGGTGTAGATCCTTGGGATTAAAGGCCATCTTGGCAAACTTCTGATTGAATTGCTCAATGAAGCAGGGTAGCCAGGCATTCGCTTGTTCAATCGAACAGATGCCTTCCAGGCGCATTTCTTTGATCAGACGGTCCTGAAGCGTTCTATTGGCTCGTTCTACACGGCCTTTGGCCTGTGGTGAATTAGCGAAGATAATATCGATATTCAGGGTGCTGAGTACGCGCCCAAATTGCGTAATCTTGGTGTCTTTCTTGCTGCTTTGATTCACCCTGAAGACTGAATGTTTATCGCTGTAGAAGGCTAAAGGCTTACCATGCTGCTCAACATACAAACGTGTTGAAATCATATAGTCAAAGGCTGATTCTGACTCACAGAAGCGTAAGTGCTGCAATTTTCCTGTGGCGTCATCGATAAACACCAATAGACAGCATTTAGGGGCTCTTCCTTCAAACCAGTCATGATGTGAGCCATCAATTTGGATCAGTTCACCATAACAGTCCCGGTTATAACGAGGCTGATATGGGCGTTTCAGGCGTTTGGAGCGAGGAATCCATAAATCGGCTGCAATCATCCAGGAACGCAGGGTTTCCACTGAAATATCGAATCCATGAATGGTAGTCAGCTTTTCATGCGCTAAAGTGGGTCCGAAACCATGGAATTGCTCAGCAACCATATTGAGGCACTTGAGCCTGAGTTCTTCAGGAAGCCTGGAATTGCTGGTTTGACCACGACCGGCATGGGCTAATGCAGCTGGGCCTTGAGCTTTGTATTTTTGCAGTAAACGCCTGATCTGACGTTCTGAAATATGAAGTAGCTGAGCAGCCTGGGATTGAGTTATGCGTTGATCGCAGATTTCCTGCACGACCGACAATCGTTTAAGTTCTTTATCCGACATAGACACCAACATATCAAACCGTCCGCTTCGATAATCGCAAAAGCGCATATTCTAAAAGCGGACATTTTTACTTTGGAGAAACCGGACATTTCTATTTTGGAGTTACAAACGCATTTCGTATAAGGTGTATTATGTTAATTTTAGATTTTTTAAAAAATTAGGGCATCCATGAATCCTTTAGAATTCTACTGTTTAATATTGAAAAATATGGATAAAAACCTGGCTAAGAAACTAGGTAAAATTGAGAAAAAATATACTAATGTTCCATTTAAAAATGATGAAATAGCTAAAGTTAAAATTAAATCCGAATTTGCTTCAGAAATGGGGTTTTTCGTACTTAATTCAGCAACTTCTTTAGCTGTAGATGAAGAAAACTATAATTTTGCATACTGCTTAAAAATCTTAGAACTATATCCAATTAAGAATAACGATTTTTTTTATTGGAATGAGCATATAAAGCTATTTTCAGAATTAGAAAAAAATAATTTTTTATATGAAGATGTCTGCAAACTACATGATTTTCTGGTAAATAACTTTAGCTTTAACGGTGATTTAAAGAATATTATTAGTCATGAGATGCTTAGAAATTCTGGCGTCAATATACTGCTAATTTTAATTCACTTAGATCATTTAATTTCTAAGAAGTGGGGATTCCAATCAATCTCACTAAACCAAGCATTAAAGTTTAAGTTTAAAAATAAACGACCATACTTCCCATCAAAAACTTTTACAGATTTTCTTTTATTTATCTTAAAGATAAATGCAAAGTTTGAAGCAACAAAAGGACATAAAGTCGAGATTCTGAAGACTATTCCTCCAACTAATGGTTTTGAGCAATGGTTAGATCCTTCTCTCGAAGATGAACAAATTAAAGAATTTATACAACTAATTAAAAAAGTTAGAGAAAACAGAAGACTATGCTACTTGAATGAAGTCTATGAGTTCCTAGGTCTACCTTATGGTGAGTTTAAAAATGATGAAATTTATGAACAAGTCTCAGAAGAGAATTATTTATTCCTGAAAAATGAACTTCCAGAAGATAAGTGGTTTGAAAGTATTAATGCCATAGCTGGCCTATGGTTAATATATTTTTGGCAAGACTTTTATTATAAACATTTTCAAAAAACAGCCAGCGTTTCTACGTTAGCTACATCAGAAGATTTTATCGTGATATGGGAAGCCTTCCTGAAGAAATATCCTTCAGAAGGCCAATATCTTTGGCCTTCTGAATTGATATTACAAGATAAATAAATTTTTATTTACGAGGTGGATTATTGTCTCGGCCACCACCTGATGGATTTCCAGTAGTACTAGGCCAACCTGCTGTGCTCATAGTTTTCATCCTTATTTAGATTTCGTAGGTTTATGATTAGGATTCAATTGTCGGCTACGGTTGTCCTGATTCTGCGCATGTTGAATATTATTAGGATTTTTTACTGTAGCACGTTGATCATTCGCTGTTTGTGTCATTGCTTTCTCCTTAAAATGTTTGAACATCTGACAAGGAAAGTATGGCTTCAAAAAAATATGCATCTTGCCTGAAAAACAGTAAAAAAGTTTAAATTTTAACCAAAAAAATTATGTATTTAACATAATGGTGTTATACGAAATTAATGGATGTTCGTATAAATTACTTGCATATTGTATTCGATCGAATACAATATAGTGAGAAGATAAGGAATCCTCATGATTGAAATTAAACGTCTTCCAGAATTTGATGAATGGTTGGATGGCATTAAAGACAATATGACCCGTATCCGCCTGAATCGTCGATTAGATAAGGTTCAACGTGGAAACTGGGGAGACATTAAACCTCTCCAAGATGGCGTTTGGGAAATGAGAGAATTCTTCGGTTCTGGATGGAGGATGTATTACATCCAACATGGTGACGTTGTGATTGTAATGCTTGGTGGTGGAGATAAATCAACTCAACAACAAGACATCGATCGGGCAGTCAAACTATCGAAAACATTGGAGGATTAAAATGGTTAAAGTCGCTGATTTACCAAGTTTTGATATGGCTGAGTCGCTCAAAACTGAAGAAGACATTGTGATGTATCTCAATATGGTTCTTGAAGAAAATGATCCAGCTGAATTAGCCCATGCACTTGGTGTTATTGCTAAAGCTCGTGGCATGACTCAAATCGCTAAAGAAGCAGGGATTGGGCGTGAAGCACTCTACAAAGCCCTACGTCAGGATTCAGCACCACGTTTTGATACGATTAATCGTGTAGTAAATGCTTTAGGCTTAAAACTCACAGTACAACACGCTTAAAACTTTAAAAATATAGTAAAAATGGGAGCTAAAGGCTCCCATTTTTAGATTCGTATAAGGTGTATTATGTTAATTTTAGAAATTCTATATAAATATAGAATTTTTAAAACTTAAATTCTGGCATGTGTCCCATACTTATCAATCATGATCGAACTGGCTTCATTTAGACCACGTACTGTGACATTCGCACCATTCTTTTGAAATTTATTTACAACAGAATCAAGCATGGCGACTGATGTTACATCCCAAATGTGAGAATGGGTCAAATCAATAATCACCTCCTTTACATCCTCTTTAAAGTCAAAACCTTGCATGAATTTTTCAGAAGAACTAAAGAAGATCTGACCTCTCAACTCATATAAACGGGCCATTCCTTCAAAAGATGCTGTCACCTGGATATCATTTTCAAGTTTATTCGCCAGGAACAAGGCTGAAAGTAATACGCCTGTTAACACACCCAAAGCCAGGTTATGCGTAGCAACAACTACAATCACCGTCGCAATCATGACGATATTACTACTCTTAGGATTATCTTTTAACTGAGTGACAGAACTCCATTCAAAGGTACTGATAGAGACCATTATCATTACCGCTACCAATGCAGCCATTGGAATCACTTTGAGCCAGTCGCTGATAAATACAACCAGAATAAGAAGAAAAATGCCCGCAGAGAATGTTGATAAGCGTGTAAGGCCACCTGATTTTACGTTAATCATAGATTGACCAATCATTGCACAACCGGCCATGCCACCCATAAAGCCAGAAGCAATATTCGCAATCCCTTGTCCCTTACATTCCTGATATTTATCACTTGGCGTATCAGTCATTTCATCCACGATAGTTGCTGTCATCATCGATTCAAGTAAACCTACAGCCGCCAGTGCGACTGAATAAGGCAAAATAATCATCAATGTTTCAATATTCAAAGGAATATCTGGAATCAAGAACATTGGAAGTGTGTCAGGTAAAGACCCCATATCGCCCACGGTCCGTACATCAATTCCTAAAGCGATTGCCAATAATGTGATTGCAATGATGCAGACTAGTGGAGAAGGGAGTAATTTTCCTAATTTGGGAACCAGAGGGAATAGATAAATAATTGCTAAACCTAAAGCAACAAAAGCATATACATGCCAGGTCACATTAATCAGTTCAGGCAATTGAGCCATGAAAATTAAGATCGCTAACGCATTTACGAATCCAATAACCACAGATTTAGATACAAACCGCATTAACTTGGCGAGCTTTAAATAGCCTGCCAATATTTGAATCACGCCTGTCAAAATTGTTGCTGCCAGCAGATATTCAAGCCCATGCTCTTTGACCAATGTGACCATAAGCAGCGCCATTGCACCAGTGGCTGCTGAAATCATGGCAGGACGACCACCTACGAAAGAAATCACGACGGCAATACAGAAGGATGCGTATAGACCAACTTTAGGATCTACACCTGCAATAATTGAAAATGCGATGGCTTCAGGGATGAGTGCAAGACCGACGACTAATCCGGCAAGTACATCCCCACGGATGTTAGAGAACCACTGTTCTCGGACATTAGATAACATAAACATAGCCTGTTTTTTAATTTTTCAGATAGGCTAGTGATGTGATATATACAACACACAAACGACTACACCACATCACTAGACAGTGATGAGTTATTTACAGATTTAAGACGATAAATAAACTTAAGGTGGCGTAAGTGTCATAAGATGAAAGAACGTTTTAGAGTAAAAAAATCAGGACAAGGGTAACAGCTAGGTACTTTTTTATAAAGCCTGGATGTTATATCCAAGCTTTGTTTAATCGGTATTTTATGAAGCTTTTGGCTCCCCAAGTAATTGACCTATTTCCAAACGTGTATAGCCACGTTCTTTAAAAATCAAAACAATAGCCTGTTTATAATCTTCAGAAGTAGAAGTCTTATACTTAGTTATCAGTTGATTTTCAGAATTCAGCTCAAGATCATTTTTGATGGTCAATACTTCGCTAGAGATCTTGTTAAAGATATTTAGGTTAAACATACAGGCACTCGTCATCCGTATTATAGCGGCCCGACTATAACGAATACCTGTCTTAGCTACGCTAGACACCCTTGGCCGCAAGGATTACAAATTAAGAAAAATTCCGCAAGTTTTTGTCTATTGAAAGAATAAATAATCTCCCAACTGCTATCTATTTAACATAATGGTGGTTATACGAAATTCTGTTGTAGCCCCATACATTCAAGTTTATTTCTTGCATGAATGTATCCTATAGGATACATTACTCTTATGTACTCAATATATACCACTGAAGTCTTTGATGACTGGTTTACTAAGTTAAAAGACCTGCAGGCAAAAAGACGTATACAAGTCCGAATTGATCGGGTTGAAGATGGAAACTTTGGAGATACTGAACCAGTAGGTGAAGGTGTTTCTGAATTACGTTTCTTCTTTGGACCTGGCTACAGGATCTATTACTGTAAGCAAGGGCAAAGGGTCGTTATTCTTTTAGCAGGCGGAGACAAGTCTACGCAAAGTAAAGATATAAAACTTGCCCTACAATTAGCACAAGATTTAGAGGAGGAGCTGTAAATGGCTATCAAACTTCGCAAATGGGACAGTGCTGAACATCTTAAAACAGAAGAAGATATGCAAGCTTACCTACAAGCCTGTATCGATGAATCTAATGGTGATGCGGCATTCATTGCAAAAGCTTTAGGTAATATTGCTAAAGCTAAAGGAATGGCTCAATTATCAAGAGACACTGGTTTAGGTCGAGAAAGTCTTTATAAAGCACTTTCTGGCGATGTAAATCCAAGCTTTGATACTGTTATTAAAGTCGTAAAAGCACTGAATTTACGCTTAGCAATTTAAAAAAAACTAGTAAAAAAGGGAGCTTTAAGCTCCATTTTTCATTTCATGTTATTCCCAAGTAGAAATGTCCTACCTAATAACCAAATAGAAATGTCCTATATGGACATTTCCAAGTCAAGCACAGGATTTAGATTTCGTTGTTCAATCGCTGTTTTCTGTGCACGTCTGCTTGGCATCTTTTGAGAACGATTACGTTTGTTTTGCTGTTCCAGTTCTTCATGCTGTTGTTGGATATGATTCAGAACAGCACTCAACCGTTTATTCTCAACAATCTCTCGCTGATTCAGCTGACTTAATTTATCGAAGAGGCTGTAATTGATCTTTCGGCCATCATGCATGAGGGCTACAGTACCATCCGGGTATTCCAGGAACTCAAGA
>NZ_VOYN01000085.1:0-8313 GCF_013420275.1 Acinetobacter sp. YH01020 | reverse complement strand
AAGAGTACTTTGATTATCATCTTAAAGAAACTGAATGGCGTTGGATGAGGGAACCTAATGAGTTAGCAACTGAGCTGTGGAACCTCATTAGGTAAAATTAAGTGTAAATCTGCTAGTCTAGAGCCAAAACAAATAAATTCATCATAAAACTCGTACCACAAGCTATTTAGTGTGTTATCTAATAATTCAGGTTGGTCTCTTAAACTCTTAATCTGACTTTTCATTTCGGCAAATACAGAATCAACCTGAACCTGAATTTTTTGAATCAATGACTCATCTATACTCATGATAAGCCCTCAGATTGAAGTACTGAAATGTATGACAGATGCTCAATCTGCAATTGCTTAATCATGCGATCAATATTTTGGGTAAATTGATTGATATATTGTGGTAAAGATGCAGATGAATAGCGATAAAAGAGCTCCTGATTACGCTGATCATGCCCATAAACTGCTTGTATGACATTAAAAGCCAAACCTTGCTCCATCAACATATTCATATCAAAGTGTCGTAGCCAGTTATTATATAAACTGCTGAGTTGATGACCTTCAATATAGTCATTAATCCAACTTCGGTTGAGCGCAGCAATCTTAATTTTCTTACTTGCCCATTCCTCAGCAGTGGTCGGTAACGATTTCGGGTAATGGATCACTTGGCCAAACAAATCTTGCAATGTAATCTTTTTCCCAAATACAAATCGGAGGAGCTCTGCATACTGCTGAGTGACCGTATTTAAAAATTGCGTATAACGTTTAAAAGCTTGGATAAAAAATGCTGGGAGCGGTATATAGCGACCATCTTTTCGTGATTGACTGTTTTGCTTATCATCTACATACAACAACTTTAGTTTTAAATCGTAGTCACTATACTTTCCTAATAAGTTTTCCCGAGGACGGCGTGTTAGACACAATAAGCTGATATGCCACATCCAAGCACTATAGGCATTAATTCGCTCAATTATATGTTGATGTATCTGTATTTTATCACTTGGAGCGTAAAACCTCGTGGTTCAGCACGAGGTTTTACGCTCCAAGTGATAAAAGTGTAGCAAGTTGCTACACTCCTAGATAATATCCTTTCCGAAAATTTCATTTAAACGATCCTTGATGTTTTCCACAAATTTACTATCTGTTTTCAATTTATTTTTCATTTTTCTCTTAAAATCACTTAAGCTCATTCCTACTTCAGCAAAATCCATTTGAAATAATGAATCATTAATAACAACGTTTGCTTGAGAGTCTGTGAGGCAACCTTCAGTCTTAAACCACTTTTCAAGCTGTAAGTAATTTGCATCATCATTAAAAATATACCATGAACGTACAGTGGTATCGAATTTTGCACCTAGATCTTTTACCTCAGCATTATCTTCAAATGGAACATCTAAGTAGATCTTTAATTTTTCGGCCTTTTTATTTTCAATTACAGGTTTCTCAAAGCTACGATGATGTAATTTAAATTTTACGCCTACAATAGGCCGTCCTTTTTTAATTGTTTCATATTCTAATTGTAAATCGGTGTTTTCATTAATTTCAGCTACAATTTTATCTAATACATAACGTCGAAAATCAACCCAACGGTCATATTTAGTTTCATTTATATCAATTAGGGCTTTGAGATTCTCTAATAATAATGGAACTTCGTAGATTTCCTGAGTCTTAAATTTGAATTCGTTTTTTATGAAATAGGTATAAAGACTCATACTTGCAACTGAATCTAGAGCAAATAAATGTTTAAGTTGGTATGTCGTAAAATTACCACCAGCTAATTGAGTAAAGTAAGGTAATACTTCACTGGTAAATCTGATTTGAAGTGCATTCTTTGAATCATCTTCCCATCTTAACTCACGGATAATAGGGACAACCGAGTGAACTCTTTTAGTCTTTTTCTTTATATCATCAACAGGTTCTTCAATCACAAAGTGCGCCACGCGGGATGAAAGTTCTTTGTAAATTCGATCAATGGCTACATTAATTGAATTTCGCTTACTTAATCCCAGTAATTCAGCTAAATCATCTTTATACAGATAGATGTATGTTTGTTCACTAATCTCTTTATCGATATGATTCTTCTCACCGTAATTGGCAACAGCCATCGCATATAAAAGTGCTTTATATTCATTCGCTGACAATTCAATAGGTCGTATCAAACGATTGCTAGTACTTACGACCCCATTGTGACGAATATTACCTATGCAGTACGGGATTGAATCCAGCTCTTCTTTGTTATGGCTTAGTTCTGACATAAAGTGTATTAACTATTTTAAGTGTGCTTAACTTGATTATGCATGTTATATAAAAAAGTGGAAAAAGATTCAACACTTTCACCTAAAAAACCTAAGGTGGAATACTTGTCACCAAATTTAGGTAAAAATCAATTAAAGTGGAAATATATTTTTAAATTCCACCCAAAGATGACAAATACTCCACTTTTAGATGTTTTTGATTCTTTATAGAAATACGGATTGATGAATAAATACCCATAATGGATTTTAAATAATCAATTAACCTATTTCGATATGACAAGTTTTCCACCTTTAAAAACACAGATCACTGAAAAAAAATATCGAGTTTAGTCATAAGAACAAAATTTCTGCATTCTAGGGTGAGTGCGTGAAATTCTTTCCACTCTTAGATCAATGAATATATCAAAAAATGGTGTAGTAAAAAAAAGCCTTGCAACTTTATCCACAATATTATTTTTGTAAGTGATTTTTTTTCCACTCTTGCACTTAAATTCACTAACTTATCAACATTATAAGTAATTGTTTTATATATATTTTAAATGATAATACATATATTTTATAATTAACAGTGAAAAACATTCCACCATAGTGACAAATACTCCACTTTTAAGTGACAAATATTCCACTTTACAGTGACAGATATTCCACTTTTAAGTGATCATCTTTCCACTTATAGAGGACAACTCTTCCACTTTAAGGTGACAAACCCTCCACCTTAAAGCTGATATGCTATTGTTTTTAAATGAAAAATATCAACTTAATTATTAATTAACTTAATTATTAATTACTATTAATTATTAAATAAGCTAGCTATATAAAACTTTAAATTTAAAATTGCTTTAGCGTTATACAAATGACTGTTTTAAATTTAAAAGGTGTAGTAACTTAGCCCAAAGTTATTTATATTAATAGTAATTGTAAATATAGAATGATTTGACAAGTATGTCTGCAAAAATTATTGCTGTTGCGAATCACAAGGGTGGTTGTGGTAAAACAACAACAGTTGTTCATTTAGCCTCTGAGCTAGCAAACTTAGGAAAAAAAGTGCTTGTAATCGATTTAGATCCTCAAGCAAATGCTAGCTTGCATATTGGTTTAAAACATCCAAGTGAAATTGGAGTAACAACCGCTGAGTTATTAGTAGGTGATGTCTCATTACTTACTGACGCTTTAGAAGAAGATACTAATTTTGATAATGTTTCACTAATTTATGGTTCTCTCAATTTAGGAAAAACTGAGGACCAATTAAAAGAAGATGCGCCAAGACCATCAGAAGAACTCACTACAAAATTAGAACTATTAAAAGATCTTTATGATTTTATTTTAATTGACTGCCCTCCAAGTTTAAAACTATTGACGAGTAATGCTTTAGCATCTTCAACACATGTAATTATCCCGATTGAATCTGGCTCACAATATGGTCTATATGGTGTTACAGACTTACTTAATCATTTAGAAAAAATAAAGCGAATCAATCCGGAGTTACAATTATTAGGTGCACTACTTATTAAGCACGATGAGAGACAAAATGTTTGTAAACTCATTCGTGATGAAGCATTTAAGCAAGTGGGCTATATTATGGAAACGACTATTCCACAAAGTACAAAAGTAAATCAAGCCGCAATTATGCAGCAGTCTTTACTTAAGCTAGACAAAAGTGGAAAGGTTCGAAAGGCTTTTGAAAGTTTAGCTAAAGAAGTTTTAGCTAAAGTTAACTGATTGAGAATTTTATGGCAACTGCAAAAGAACTTTTAGCTCAAAAGCTGAAACAAAATACTCAAAAGCATCAATTAGCTCAAAAAGATAATATCAAGGAATTAAAGGAATTTAGACGAAATGTCCCCATTGAAGACATTTCACGGAGTCCTTATCAACCGCGTAGAAAATTTGATGAGCAGGAAATCAAAGAACTGGCTGAATCGATCGATGAAGTTGGTTTGTTGCAACCCATCACTGTTCGTAAACTTGAAAATTTAAAATTTGAACTGATTGCAGGTGAACGTCGATTACGTGCGCATGAAATTCTAAAAAAATCGACCATTGAAGCAATTATTATTGATGCAAATAATGAAGAGGCTTCACTACTTACACTAGCTGAAAATTTAAAACGCCAGGATTTAACAGACTTCGAAATCTATATTGGTCTAGTAGGCTTGGATGAAAATTTAAAGAAAAATAAACAACGTTTAGCGAAGTCTTTAGGCTTAAATCGCGAAGACATGTATAAATATTTATCTTTTGAAAAGTTGCCTAAAGCCATCTTGAATGATTTGGTAAATGAGCCCCAGTTATTAGGTCGAACTGCTGCAACAGCTTTTAAAAAATTTCTTGCAGATCACGACGAAATAAAACAACGTGCTGAAAAAGCCTTGTTAACTGTTTGGACAAAAGTAAAGAATGGCCAACTTGAGCAAACTAAGGCTGTTGCACAAGCTACGAAATATCTAGTTCAAGATAATAATGACTCTCCATCAACATCGCTTGTAAAAAAAATTGAATATGCTGGAAAAGTTGCTGGAAATATTAAATTTAATGATAAGTTATTAAAGGTTTCTTTAAAAATTTCTCATTTTGATGATGCTAGTTTAGAAAAATTAGAAAATCTATTGAAAGAGTTGGTAGAGAAAAATCAAGAAGTGTAGCAACTTGCTACACTTCTTTTCTTTAAAATATGTCTGATAGTATAATCTTGGGGATACCTAGTAATAAAATTAATGTTAATTAAAAACAATTTTTTTATAATATATTTATAAAAGTTAGATGCTGTTGACATTTGTTGTATAAAAAATAGTGAGAAAGTAAAATTCAATCGACAAACCACATTCCTTCTTGTTATGTATTACAACAATGCTGGCGCATAATCAATGGTCTAAGTCTTTAAATTATTATCAAATGATGCAAATCTAGAATAGGTTTCTATTGATGCATCTCATATGCGAGTGCATCAACATACGACCGGAGTGAAAGACCAAGCTATTTCTAATAACTTTGGTGGAAATAGTTCTAAAATCCATTTAGTTGTGGATGCGGATGGAAATCCTACTGAATTTATTATTAATGATACCAAGACCCATGATTTGAAAGTGCATCTGATTTGTTTGATGTTTTGGATTTAAGTGAAAAGCCCATTACTCGCTTCTAGCTTAACCTTAGATAAAAGCAGATTAAGCAAAAGCTATGATGTTCGTCCCTTCATCATGCAGAGCAATGAAACCGACTACGACTTTATTAAAGGACTTTTAGCTTCTGAAGGTGTAACTACACTGATTGATGAAGCACAGCATCAAGTATGGAGTTCATCTGAACAGATCAAACCACAAAAGCTACGCTTAATTGATGATAATGCCCAATTTCAAGCATTAGATCGTCGCAATATTCGTTTTCATCGAAGTAGTGCTACAGAACGACAAGACAGTATCACAGCATTCACAGGATTGCGTTCTCTACAACCAACTGCGGTACACCTTCAAAGATGGCAAGCAGATGCTTTAGCACAAGAAGAAGGTGGAGGCTCGGTACTCACAAAACATCAGCATTCAGATAATCAAGATGTAGTAAGTTTAGGCTTAGAACAAGCCTTTCACATCAGTCCTGCATGGATACAAGACCTCAAAGGTGAAGATGGTGCAACTCAGTCTGGCAACAAACAAATTGAAAAACTGAATGAAAATTTAAGCAAATACTTCAATTCGCAAGCCAAGTACTTTAGTGCGACTTCAACAGTACGTGATGCACATGTCGGGTATTGGTTTAAGTTCAAAGAACATCCTGAAATTGATCAACATGAAGGTTCCGATCAATAGTTTCTAATCACAGCAAAGACCTTTTATAACCAAAATAATTTGCCTAAAGATCTAACTGACCAAGTCACCGCCTTACTCAAAGAAAGCCATTGGCAACAGCCCGAAATTCATACCAACAATCAAGATGAGCGCCAAGCCAATAACCTTATTTTACAACGTCGAAACATTGACATTGTTCCACCTTACAGGCCACTTGAAGATCGCCCTAAGACCCACCCACAACGTGCCAAAGTCGTAGGCGTCGAGGGTGAAGAAATTCATGTCGATGAATGGGGACGGATTAAAATCCGTTTTCTGTTTACTCGAACAGATGACCATATGCATGACAATGGTTCAGGCGCGAATAATAATGACACTGACTCAGCGTGGGTAGATGTACTCACCCCTTGGGCAGGAGAAGGTTATGGTTCACGGTTCTTACCGCGTATTGGTGAGATCGTGGTGATTAATTTCTTTGATGGCAATATCGACCGACCATATGTCGTTGGTCGCATTCATGAAGCACATCGTAGTCCAACTAAGTTTGATCAAAAAGGACAACTTCCCGATACCAAGAAGCTTTCAGGGATTCGCTCCAAAGAAGTCCAAGGCGATGGCTTTGGCCAACTTCGTTTTGACGATACGACTGGACAGATCAGCACACAACTACAAAGTAGTCATGGGGCATCACAGCTCAATCTCGGTAATCTTAGTCATCCGAAAGAGACAGACACGAGTGATGGACGTGGTGAAGGTTGAACCGTACCGGGTTTGTCGGAGAGTCAATATTCTGAGAGACTACCCCGATGACAAAATTAAAATATACCCCTGAAATCAGAGAAAGAGCGGTTCAATTATTGATTGAATCTGAAAAAGATTATCCTTCTACTTGGGCTGCAATCACAGCTATTGCGCCTAAGATTGGTTGTACTCCTGAAACATTGCGTGTTTGGTATTTAAAGCATATGGATCAACTAAATCCTGCCAAAGTACAACAGATATCTGACCAAGAAAAAATGAAGCAAATGGAACGTGAAATTAAAGAATTAAAACGTGCCAATGAAATTCTACGTAAAGCAGCCGCTTTTTTCGCCCAGGCGGAGCTCGACCGCCCACACAAATAATGGTGGATTTCATCCCATAACAATAAAGGCTTATATGGTGTTGATGCGATTTGTAGGATTTTACCGATCGCAGTTTCAACCTATTACCGAACTTTAGATCTCGCTGACAATCCAGAACATCGAGCGAAACGAGATCTACATGATGAGTATCATGCTGAACAAATTAAACGAATTTGGAAAGAAAGTTCAGGTCGATATGGTGTGCGTAAGGTCTGGCAACAATTAAAACGTGAAGGTTATATTATCGCACGTTGTACAGTTGCTCGATTGATGCAGAAGCTAGGTATACAAGGTGTTTGGCGTGGTAAGAATAAACAAACCACCCGTAACCGAGATGACCAAAAACGGGCAGATGATTTAGTGAAACGTAATTTTAATGCTGATCATCCAAACCAACTATGGGTGGGTGACTTTAGTGTGCCGCAGCAAGCGGCGTAAGAGATGAGGGTATGGCCCCTCGCTATCGGCTTGCAGGAGCAGGTAGCAAACCACCATAAGCGGCTTGGATCAAAAGTCCCGGTCGTGAGCGTTATGGAAAAGGCATCGTAGAGATGTCAGGTAAGAATTAGGAAGGCGAACAACAGTGAACTGCCGTTCAAGTGTCGAAAGTACTCAAATGACATCAAAACCGGGGATGGAAGTTACCCCGCGAGTAGTTTGGCCGTTACCTGCTTACGGGCCATTCGGTGTCCGGCGTAGAGGCAGCGCGATCCTAATTCAGGCTCTTACGTTGAACTGCGGGAACCTTCGGTGGCGATGTCAAGCGAAAGGCACAAGCTCAAAAGGCAAGGCTGATAATAGCAATGCGTCACCAAGGGGCGGAGCAACTCGTAGTAGTGTTGAAGTTACTGTAATGGTAATGGAGCGAAGGGGTTGCATTATCCAGGTCTACGGATTTGTCAACTGTGCAAGCAGGAGGAGCAAAACTTTATGACCAAACCATTTAACATTCCTAAAGCGTTAATCTGGGAGGCATTTAAAAAAGTCAAAGAGAATGGTGGCGCTCCAGGCGTTGATCATGAATCTATTGAGCAATTCGAAAAGCATTTAAAGAACAACCTATACAAACTATGGAATCGACTTTGTTCTGGCAGTTATTTTCCACCGCCAGTTAAGGCTGTTCCGATTCCAAAGAAGTCAGGTGGCGTGCGTATACTAGGTATTC
>NZ_VOYN01000084.1:0-8360 GCF_013420275.1 Acinetobacter sp. YH01020 | reverse complement strand
ATGAAGACGGCTTACGCCACCATCAAAGGTATTGAGGTGATGCGTGCACTACGCAAAGGCCAGGCCTCAGCATTTTATTATGGTGATCCCCTGGGCGAAATGCGCCTGGTAAGCAGAGTTTTTGAAACGTAAGGCCTTTGAATAAGACAAAAGGCTGCCTCATCGCTAACTTTGCAACAGTGCCCTCGCGATGACATCGCCCAGCGGCTGGCCATCATCCTGTGCATCGACCAGGGCGCCCCCGATCTCGGCGAAGGATTTCAGGGTGTCACGCACCACCCCCGCTTCGTCTGCGACCTTTGCATGGCAAATACGCTCCGAAGCACGGTAGAGACGGCCGACGATCCGGTCGTGGGTTTCGACCACTGCGTCGGCCAACATCGCCTGCCATTCCGAGACGCAAACAGCCAAGATCGCAAGCCGCCTGTCCTCCGGGAGATCGCGCATGCCGTCGGCATAATACCGTTCACCCTGCCTGCGCAGACGAGTCACCCGATGGGCAGGAACGCCGGCAAGCAGATCCTCGGGGAGATCGACGCGTTGCAGATATTCGAGCCGGTCGAGCAGCCGGTTGGCCGACGAAGAGTTCGAGCCAGGCTCGAACTGGCGCAGCCACACAAAACGGGTCACCCGATCATCAGCCGTCTCCTCGAGCAATGCCAGCAACTGTTCTCGGATCGACATAGGCAGCCGACTGGCGATCCTCGTCTCGATGCGTCGCTCGGCATCGACGAGAGCCGCGGCACAAAGCCGCTCGATCGTGGATGTCGCGGGAAGGACAGTGCGGGTGCGTCGGCACTCGGCTACGAAGCGACGGGCGATATCCTCGTTCGACACCGCCATCTCGGCTTCTCGGAACAACCATTCCTTCAGCTCGCTCGCACCACGTCCGGAGAAGGTGCGGAAGCCGTAGAGCCCCCGTAACTCGGCAAGATGCTCGTGCCGTGTTTCCTCGCGGGCAGCATAGTCTACGAGATCGTCGGCACCCAGGCCAAGCTGCGCTCCGATAAATTCGATGACCTCTGCAGGGATCAGTTCGCCTGGAGCCAGCACCCGGCCGGGATAGCGCAGGACACACAATTGCAGGGCGAAGCCGAACCTGTTGTGAGCGCGCCGACGCAGCCTGATATGCCCAAGGTCTTCATCACTCAGCGTATAGTGCTTGAGCAAATCCGTCTGTGAAGTCGGCAAGCGCAACAGCGCGTCTTTCTGCCGATCGGTTAGAGTGACGCGACGCGGCATACATGTTCCTTTTTCAAAATCTGATAGCGTTCAAGACGCTTTGTTTATGAAGCTGGTTGAGATACATTTCCAGAGGTCAATGCAATCGTGGCCGAAGCGCCGCCTCAAACCAACGTTTGTGATACATGCTGATCGGATATGCCCGCGTCTCCAAAGCCGATGGCTCGCAGTCTCTCGACCTGCAGCACGACGCCTTGCGCGCCGCAGGTGTCGAACGGGACAATATCTATGATGATCTTGCTTCCGGCGGTCGTGATGATCGCCCTGGCTTGACTGCCTGCCTCAAGTCATTGCGTGACGGCGATGTGCTGGTGGTCTGGAAGCTCGATCGCCTCGGACGATCGCTTGCCCATCTGGTCAACACGGTGAAGGAGCTGTCAGACCGCAAGATCGGCCTGCGGGTTCTGACTGGAAAGGGCGCTCAGATCGACACCACGACTGCGTCCGGTCGCATGGTGTTCGGAATCTTCGCCACCTTGGCCGAGTTCGAGCGGGATCTGATCCGAGAGCGCACCATGGCGGGTCTCGCCTCCGCGAGAGCGCGCGGTCGCAAGGGCGGACGAAAATTCGCGCTCACCAAAGCTCAGGTGCGTCTCGCGCAAGCCGCCATGGCCCAGCGCGATACTTCAGTTTCCGATCTCTGCAAGGAACTCGGCATCGAGCGCGTCACTCTCTACCGATATGTCGGTCCCAAAGGCGAGCTCAGAGACCATGGAAAGCATGTTCTCGGACTTACGTAGCAACTCGTTTCTTTTCGCAGGTTGAGCCACAGAGGTGGATCAGGAAATTTGAACAACACTTATAAGTGATATTTTGCTCCCCAAATGATGTTATAAACATCAATATATGGAGTATTTTATGACACGTAGACCAAGAAGAAATCATTCAAATGACTTTAAAGCTAAGGTAGCACTTGCTGCGATTAAAGCAGAAAAAACACTTGCTGAATTGAGTGCTGAATTTGATGTTCATCAAAACCAAATTATTGACTGGAAAAATCAACTGATTTCAGCTTCCTCGCAAGCTTTCGATCAATCAAAAGCTCCAACAGAACCACCCATCGATCTAAAAAAACTACATGCAAAAATCGGTGAGCAGGCATTAGAAATTGATTTTTTAGAAGGTGTGTTGAAGAAACTGGGTCGCTTCAACCACAAAAGTTAATCGATGACTCACTTCAGATTTCAGTATCTAAGCAAGCTAAGCTGCTGAAAGTCTCCCGTGGTTGTTATTACTATCGCCCAAAACCTGTGAGTGAATCAGATCTGAAGCTGATGCGCTGTATGGATGAGTTACATATGCAATACCCTTTTGCAGGTAGCCGTATGATGCGTGATTTATTGAATCGTCAAGGACATCATATAGGACGACGTCATACACGTACTTTAATGAAGAAAATGGGCATTAATGCGTTATATCGTAAACCAAATCTAAGTCAGGCCAATCAAGCTCACCGTAAATATCCATATCTGCTCAAAGGATTGGCTATTCAGCGCAGTAATCAAGTGTGGTCTACGGATATAACGTATATCCCTATGGCAAAAGGCTTTGTTTATTTATGTGCTGTGATTGATTGGCATAGCCGCAAGGTACTTGCGCATAGAGTATCGATTAGTATGGAGGTTACATTTTGCATAGAAACATTAAATGAAGCTATTGAAAAATATGGCCGACCTGAAGTCTTTAATACAGACCAAGGCAGTCAGTTTACCAGTGATGCATTTATTGATGTATTGAAATCAAATGGCATTCAAATCAGTATGGATGGTAAAGGTCGATGGGTTGATAATGTGATGGTTGAACGATTATGGCGGAGCGTTAAATATGAAGAGGTGTATCTCAAAGCCTACAGCAATGTTTTGGATGCGAAGAAGCAATTAAACGCATATTTTGAATTTTATAATTTGAAACGACCTCATTCGAGTCTGGACAAAATGACTCCAGATGAGTTTTACTATGACCAGCTACCACAACAAAATAAGGTAGCTTAACTAGAGCAGAGTATCACTTATAAATAAGCTTTTAGTTGTTCAAACAAGTGGGACCACCTCTCACCTCCGCGCTTCATCAGAAAACTGAAGGAACCTCCATTGAATCGAACTAATATTTTTTTTGGTGAATCGCATTCTGACTGGTTGCCTGTCAGAGGCGGAGAATCTGGTGATTTTGTTTTTCGACGTGGTGACGGGCATGCCTTCGCGAAAATCGCACCTGCTTCCCGCCGCGGTGAGCTCGCTGGAGAGCGTGACCGCCTCATTTGGCTCAAAGGTCGAGGTGTGGCTTGCCCCGAGGTGATCAACTGGCAGGAGGAACAGGAGGGTGCATGCTTGGTGATAACGGCAATTCCGGGAGTACCGGCGGCTGATCTGTCTGGAGCGGATTTGCTCAAAGCGTGGCCGTCAATGGGGCAGCAACTTGGCGCTGTTCACAGCCTATCGGTTGATCAATGTCCGTTTGAGCGCAGGCTGTCGCGAATGTTCGGACGCGCCGTTGATGTGGTGTCCCGCAATGCCGTCAATCCCGACTTCTTACCGGACGAGGACAAGAGTACGCCGCAGCTCGATCTTTTGGCTCGTGTCGAACGAGAGCTACCGGTGCGGCTCGACCAAGAGCGCACCGATATGGTTGTTTGCCATGGTGATCCCTGCATGCCGAACTTCATGGTGGACCCTAAAAGGCACTGTTGCAAATAGAGATTTGAGTCGATGAAGTTCCTTTTTAAAAGTGCTTAGAGACCGAAAACCCTGTTGATTAGACACACTTCACCTTGAGGCTGACCATAATAAAATGACGATGCTTGTCCTTTACGTAGTGCACGCATGACTTCAATACCTTTAATTGTGGCATAAGCCGTCTTCATAGATTTGAATCCTAATGTGGCCCTGATGATCCGCTTTAACTTACCATGATCACATTCAATGACATTATTTTTATACTTAATCTGCCTGTGCTCAATATCTACTGGACATTTTCCTTCTCGCTTTAACCGTGATAAAGCATGGCCATAGGTCGCTGCTTTATCTGTATTGATGACCCGTGGAATTTGCCATTTTTTCACCGTATTGAAGATTTTTCCTAAAAAACAATAGGCTGATTTACTGTTCCGTCTAGCGGAAAGGTAAAAGTCAATCGTATGACCACGTTGATCAACTGCACGATACAGGTAAGTCCATCGCCCCTTCACTTTGATATAAGTCTCATCCATATGCCATGAATGTAAATCTGTAGGATTACGCCAATACCAGCGTAAGCGTTTTTCCATTTCTGGAGCATAACGCTGAACCCAACGATAAATTGTGGTGTGGTCAACATTCACACCCCGTTCAGCGAGCATTTCTTGAAGTTCACGATAGCTGATGCCATATTTACAATACCAACGAACAGCCCAAAGAATGATTTCACCTTGAAAGTGCCGACCATGGAAGGGATTCATCTGCTGTATCTCGAAATAAATAAGATATTTAGCTTATCATGTCAGCCTATTTGCAACAGTGCCATATATTCGCCTTTTGGATGGAGAACAAGCTCTGCACCACCAAAGCCCACATTTATTACATTGCCTTACCCTGCAACGTTTAATCCATCCATTACAGCAATACTACCCGTTCACATTACTTTATCTCGGCTGATAATCAGCGCAGTAACTTTAGCCAATCTCGCTGCAATTTCCATGTCAGGAATTTGTCCACTTATTCCAATGATGATGAGAACTGCAGCATTGACTTAGATCGCCAGTGCTCAGTACTGGCCATCATGTAGCTTTTATCGCTTTAGCGCCTTAACTTATTTAAGTGGCGTAACTTGCATAACTTATGCATCCTATTTAAGTGATGTAAGTTATAGTATTCCGTGTCAGGAATCTGTCTACTTATCAGCGTCCGCGGAACTGCAGGATTTCTGGCTTTGTTGTTCGCAACGAGGGCTAATTCTGGAGTTCCGTATAAGGCATAATCAATAACGACGCCTGATGCGAACATAGCGATTGGGCTGAAACGGAAGGTATCAGGAGCAATCGCTTTGGCAGAATTCCCCAAGGTGCTCACAATAAGATTCACATTGATGAAATCTGGCTTTCTACTCAGCCCATGGATATGCGAGCAGTTACTTATACTGCTCTTTCTCATGTCCTAAAAGCCTTTGACCATGTCAAATCGCAACATTGAGGTTATCTTGTTTTGGAATAAGCGTGGTCATTGTATGAAAGTGTTGATATATGATGGACTGGGTATTCAAAGCTCTACGGTTGGAACAAGCAACATTTCACTGGACTCAAACTCATCATAGTGAAACAATTACAAGCATTGATTCAGAGTTTCGCTTGATAAAGAATTTGACAATGTGCATCAAACATCATGACATCAATTCAGTCAGCCAAGCTGAATAGCCTAGATCCGTGTCTGTGCAGAAAAGGACGCCTTCATATAAAATAACTCAAATAGATAAATTACCACCACACTGCTAGAGCCTGAGCTGAATTTAAAAATATCTATAGGGTTCACCGGGGACTTACAGTAAATTTAACTTGGATAAAAAATATCCCCCTTAAAAAAGTGGGATATTTTTAATTTATTTATTTAATATTTCTTTTAATTCATCTGCACTATATGTCGATAAATTTTCTATAGCTGCTCGAACAATACTTGAACGATTTATTCTTGCATTTTGCCCTTTTACAACCAGCTCATCAATTAGTTTACTAATATCTTCATTGAGAGAAAAAGTGTAACGAATAAATTTTTTTTCACTTGATTCTAAAGCCTTTACCCTCTTTTCTGCACCAGATATAAATGCATCTAACATTTTATCTTGTTCAGTAGGTTCAGGTTTTTTGTTTAGCCCAGTTAAACCAGCCATAGTTATACTCCTAAAAACTCTCTTGCAATACTTTCAATTTCAGCTTTCGCTTTAGGATCACTATTTACTTCAAAAACCGAAAGCCCATTTTCATCTGCATCATCATAAACATTTCGATTTGTTGTGATTGAATTCAATGCATCAATACCAAATGATTTGCATGCCTCTTTTGCATCTAAAATTCTTTGAACTTGAGAAGGAAGAGTTGGACACTGAGTAATAATTGCTCTAGCTTTCAGATTTGGATTTACTGTCTTTGCTAATTTTAAAACTTGTTCCATATGATCTAAAGTTTTTAGATCTCTTCGTTTGGGTCTAAACGGCAATAACATATGTGTAGCTATAGTCATTGCTGAACGTAATGCTTCAGAATCCTGTCCACCTGCATCAATGATAATATCTTGGTATCTTTTATCTAAATCTTTTAAAACTGAACGTATATTCCCTGATGCTTGTACTGATGGAATATTATTTAATTCATCGTTTTCATCTCTTTCTTTGACCCAATCTGTTGTTGTTCCTTGAGGGTCAGCATCTAATAAGAGGACGTCTCTTTGACTTTGTTGTAAGTAAACTGCAAGATTTTGAGCTAAACAGCTTTTACCAGCACCGCCTTTTTCACCACCAACTAAGATAATCATAATTTATGTAAGTTACGTAAGTTTGTTTGTGTATAATTTAACGGTGATTTATGAAGTAATCAACTATCATGAAAAAAAAAATTAAAAAAAAAGTTATCCACAAAAGAATGGTCTTTTTGAATTTATATATATTTATTTAAATTTATTATTTATATCTCTGCTCAAAGCTTGACTAGCAAAGGGATACAGGAAGTATATGTTGACAAATTCCTACCAATAAGTTGACTTTTTCCTGTTTCTGAGTTGACATATTCCTACCAATAAGTTGACTTTTTCCTGTTTCTAAGTTGACAAATTCTGTGCATAAGTTGACAAATTCTTTTATTAAAAATACTTTCATTTGTGGACGTTAAGTAGTATTGTCAATATATCTATTTATAACATTTTCCTTAATATATCTTCCTATGAGTAACATAGTATATAAAGATAATAATTTGGTTGAAGCATCGTATTCACTAAATCTATCTGAGCAAAGGCTAATATTAATTGCGATCATTGCTGCTCGAGAAATTGAGAAAGAACTTACTTCTGATACTATACTTACGATTCATGCTTCTGAATACATGAAACAGTTTAATTTAGGACGTCAAGCATCTTATGAAGCGTTACAATCTGCATGTGATAATCTTTTTGAACGGCATTTGAATTATAAAGCAGTAGATCCTATAACTGGAAAAATAGGAATATACAAAAGTAGGTGGGTTTCAAAAGTTGGTTATGTTAAGGAAGAGGGATGCGTCCAACTAATTTTTGCACCAGATATTATCCCCTTATTTGTAAAACTTGAAGAAAAGTTCACAAGATATGAACTTAAACAAATCTCACCACTTACAAGCATTTATGCTATTCGCCTGTATGAGTTACTCATACGTTGGAGATCAACTGGTAAGTTATATATTTCTATAGATGAGCTTAGATCAAAACTCGGATTGATAGAAGATGAATATAAAAAGATGGGAGACTTTAAAAAAAGGGTTCTTACCGTAGCTTTAAATCAAATTAACAAATTTACGGATATTACTGTTTCTTATATACAAAAAAAGGAGGGAAGAAATATTTCAGAATTACATTTCATGTTTGAAGAAAAAGAACAAAATAAAACGAGTACAAGTGCTCCTTTAGAGCCAACTTATAAATTGACAGCTAAGCAATGTATATTCTTTGCTAAAAAGCTATGTGATATTACTAACTATCCAAAATTTGGTAATGATTTCGCACATCGTGGAGAGACTCTAGAAGACTTTCAGGAAAGGATATCAAGTGATCTTCTTGATAGCGATAATGTTAGAAAGTATTTTTCTTATTTGTTAGAAGTTGGTTATGCTCCTAAATACAAGAAGTAACCCTTTAGTTAATTGTCACTTTAAACAAAAGACCACGCCCTCTCATACTAAGTTTTTAATTAAGATTGCTTTCATGTGATTTTAATATGAATTAGCATAAGTTACATAACTTATGCTGGTTAAGTAACCACCTATCCTGCCTTTATAATTTATTGCTGCAGTTCTCATCATCATTGGAATAAGTGGACAAATTCCTGACATGGAAATTGCAGCGAGATTGGCTAAAGTTACTGCGCTGATTATCAGCCGAGATGTCGTTATTGATTATGCCTTATACGGA
>NZ_VOYN01000083.1:0-8488 GCF_013420275.1 Acinetobacter sp. YH01020 | reverse complement strand
AATGGGAGTGCATGAGCTGTGGTACAGCTCATGATCGAGATATAAACTCAGCTCTAAACATTCTTGCGCTTGGGCATAAGCGTCTAGCTGTAGGAATCATCCTCTTTTAAGGGGGTGAGGATGTCAATGAGATGAATTTTCAGTCTATAATACGGGGCTCTTATTAAAGCTTGGCTCTAGTCGAGATTTACTCTCTCTTACTTTAATCTCTGGAAACATTGCAATGAATGCGGCCGCTTCACAAGACACTCCTCTCGTTGGAATTATCATGGGTTCTCAATCGGATTGGGCAACGCTAGAAAACACTGCCAATATGCTCAAACAGCTTGGCGTCCCATTTGAAGCGGAAGTAGTATCTGCACACCGAACTCCAGATCGATTATTCGAATATGCCGAAACCGCACGTGATCGTGGTATTCAAGTAATTATTGCCGGTGCTGGCGGCGCAGCACATTTGCCAGGCATGTGTGCAGCCAAGACTGATTTGCCTGTACTCGGCGTACCGGTAAAATCATCGATTCTAAATGGTGTTGATTCACTGCTTTCAATTGTACAAATGCCTGCAGGGATTGCTGTCGGTACTTTGGCCATTGGCCCAGCGGGTGCAACCAATGCGGCGATCATGGCTGCACAAATTTTAGGTTTAACACGGCCTGAAATCGCAAAAAATGTTGCAGATTTCCGTGCTGCGCAAACCGATAAAGTGGCGAGTAAAAATATTCCGGGTCAAGCTTAATTAAGGGGCATTTCTCATGGATAAAACCATTGGTATTTTTGGTGGTGGCCAGCTTGGTCGCATGATGGCGCAAGCGGCATTGCCTTTAAACATTCAATGCACCTTCTTTGAAGCGAGTACCGACTGCCCTTCTGCAGCGCTAGGTCCAGTGATTTCGACTCAAGCTGAAAATGGTTTGCAAGATTTCATTCAGAGCGCAGATGTTTTCAGCTTAGAGTTTGAAAATACTCCGTTAGCAGATGTTGATGTGTTGACCAAGAACAAAGCATTGCACCCACCGCGCCAAGCTTTAGCGATTGCACAGCATCGTTTGTCCGAAAAGGCTTTGTTTGATGAATTGGCTATCCCAGTTGCACCTTATAAGGCCGTGACATCTTTCGAGGGTTTACAAGCTGCTGTTGCTGAGTTGGGTTTACCCATCGTACTGAAAACATCGCGTGGCGGTTATGACGGTAAAGGTCAATTTGTGCTACGTAGCGCTGAGCAAATGGATCAAGCATGGGCTGAACTAGGCCCTGCAGGTGAATTGATCGCGGAAAGCTTTGTAACCTTCTCACGTGAAGTCTCAATCATTGCGGTGCGTGGTCAAGATGGTGATGTGAAAACATGGCCATTGGCGGAAAACCACCACCACAACGGCATTTTGTCGCATTCGATTGTGCCTGCACCAAACAGTGCAGACTTACAACCAGTTGCGCAAGATTACATTACTCGCCTGCTCAATCATTTGAATTATGTCGGTGTTTTGACGCTAGAGCTTTTTGTGACGGATAAAGGCTTATATGCCAATGAGATGGCGCCACGTGTGCATAACTCGGGGCATTGGTCGATTGAAGGCGCAGTGTGTTCACAATTTGAAAACCACATTCGTGCTGTAGCAGGTCTACCTTTGGGTTCAACTGAAGTTGTTCGTCCAACGGTCATGGTAAACATCATTGGCCAACATCCGAAGTCTGAAGATGTATTGGCACTGAATGGCGCACATTTGCATCTGTATAACAAAACAGAGCGTGAAGGTCGCAAAATCGGTCACATCACATTAATGCCGAACGATACTGCAGAATTAACAGCTTTATGTCGTGCTTTGGCGAAAATTTTGCCGAATCCACTGGCACTTAGCGAAGATATGACCATTTAAACCTGTGTTTGAATGATAAAAAAGCGGTCATGCACATGGCCGCTTTTTTTATTGCTGTAGTTCGGGCATCATTGCGCCTCTTTGCAAAATCACACCGTTTATCGCTGAAACGATAAGAAACTATGGATCATAAAGTGTTCGTTCGTTTATAAATATTCTGCGCTAATCTTCGTATGGTTTTTTGTGTATCAATAGTCTGCGATGTATGTGAATCAAAATCAAAAATAACTAATGCGTTTTGAATTCAAACTGTGTTTTTAAATTTAAACTATGAATTTGAATTCAAAAAATCCTATGCCAAAAACAATGAATTCAAAGTTTATGAATTTAAATTTCAAAAAATGAATTCATTTCGCTGTGTTTAAATTTAAAAATTTGAATTTAAAAGTTGATCAGAATTATTGGATCTGTAGAAAGTGCTTTTAAAAGCTATAATATTTTGATTATTAACAATAAAGATGAATTGTTACGCTATTTTGAATTTGTGGATAACTTTTTCTACATGCGATTTATTTTTAAATTTAAAAGTTTTAAATTTAAATTTAAACCGTTGTTTGGTTTGTAGTGAATTTAAAACTGGGTTGTGGATAACTGCTTTTGAATTCAAATTTCAAAAATGAATTTAAATAAGTAGAGATTATGAATTTAAATTTACGTTTTGAACCTTTAACTTTTGCTTTGAGATGCTATTGTTAAAGCAACAATTTAAATTCAAAAAAAGATCAAGGGTATGAAGCATCACTTAGGATTTGTTTTCGGGACTGCTTTATTGGCAATAACTCAGGCAAATGCCGAGTTGATTATTAATGGTCAGTCTGTCAATTCGTCGAGTATGCCTGCAACAAGCAGCATTTCATCACAAAATAACTTTCAAGGTTGTTTAGCCAATTTGCGCTCGCAAGCGATTAATGCAGGTGTGAGTGCGTCAACTTATGATCGCTATACGCAAAATTTAACACCTGATTATTCTGTGATTGAAAAGCTCAACTATCAGCCTGAGTTTTCAACTCCGATTTGGGACTATCTGTCCGGTCTGGTAGATGAAGAGCGTGTACAACTAGGTCAGCAGAAATTGGCGCAGCATCGTGATGTATTAAACCGTGTCGCAGCGGCTTATGGTGTGCTTGCTGAAACCGTGGTCGCGGTTTGGGGTGTGGAGAGTAATTTTGGTGATATTGCGGGTAGCTATCCTTTATTACAGTCATTGGGCACTTTAAGTTGTGAAGGACGCCGTCAAAGCTATTTCCGTGGCGAGTTTTTTGCAGCCATGCGGATTTTGCAGCGTGGTGATTTAAATGAATCTCAATTGAAAGGTTCGTGGGCAGGTGCATTTGGTCATACCCAATTTATGCCGAGTACCTATGAAGAACTGGCCGTGGATTTTGATGGTGATGGCCGCCGTGATTTGGTGTCGAGTACCACGGATGCGTTGGCATCTACAGCCAACTTCCTGAAAAAGCGTGGTTGGCAAACTGGTCAGCCGTGGGGCTTTGAAGTAAAAATTCCCGAAGGAATGTCGATCAGTGGTGAAAGTCGCCGTAATAAAAAGTCATTAGATAGCTGGATGAATCGTGGTTTGCAGCGTGCCGATGGTACACCGTTAATACAAGGTAACCTTTCTGGATCGAGCCAAGCAGGTTTAATGGCACCGGCTGGGGCAAGTGGGCCTGTGTTCTTGGTGTTTAAAAATTTCGATGCAATCTATAGCTACAATGCCGCAGAGAGTTATGCATTAGCGATTGCGCATTTATCCGATCGCTTGCAAGGCAAGGGTGGCTTTAGTACGACATGGCCAACCGATGATCCTGGGACTTCACGTGCGGAACGACGTGAGATTCAACAATTTTTACTTAACCGCGGCTATGACATCGGTAAAGTTGATGGATTAATTGGAGATAAAACCCGTCAAGCAATTCGACAAGAGCAAAATCGACTGGGTTTAAGTCCAACAGGTCGGGCGGGACAGCAGATTTTACGGGCATTTCGTAATGAGCATGCCAAGGCAATGATGAATTAAGTTTGAGCTATGCTTTTTATATAGTAGTCAATATATATAAAAGCTTGTCTATATAAAAAAGGTCTGCAATTGCAGACCTTTTTTATATGTTTTTGACTCTTAAACCGCAGTGATTGTACCTAAGATACGATAGCCAGCAGCACCAGTCACACTTGGTAAATTTGCACTAAGCTGATTGACAAAGCGCATCGCCAACCAAGCAAAGGCTGTGGCTTCCACCCATGTTGGGCTTAAGCCTAAATCGGCGGTACTTTGTACCGTCCATTCATGTTTACGTAAACGCCAGCGCAGTTGCTCTAATAGGTGCGAATTGTATGCACCACCACCGCATACATAGACTTCACCAGTATCCATATCAGAACGGTAAATGGCTTTTTTAATGGCACGTGTGGTGAGTTTCATTAAGGTTGCTTGAATGTTTTCTGGTGTATCTTCGAGTTCGTCATATTCGAGATCTCCACGCCAATCGAGAATCTGTTCATCTAACCATTCTAGATTGAAGTCTTCACGACCTGTGCTTTTTGGCGGTTCTTTAGAGAAAAACTCATGTGCTTGTAAGCGGTCGAGCAGACTGCGAATAGGTTGACCATAAGCTGCCCAGTTCCCATTTTCATCATAGGGCTGACCAGTATAACGTTCGCACCAAGCATCCATTAAAATGTTAGCTGGACCTGTATCAAAGCCATAGACATCTTCAGGTTTACCCGCAGGTAACATGCTGACATTGGCAATGCCACCCAAGTTTAAAATCACACGGTGAATAGTGTCATGTTGGAAAAGCGCTTGATGAAACGCAGGAACTAAAGGTGCGCCTTGACCGCCTGCAGCCATATCACGGCGGCGGAAGTCTGAAATCACCGGGATTTTAGTGAGTTCGGTAATAATATTGGGGTCGCCAATTTGCAGGGTAAAACCATGTTCAGGGCGGTGGCGAATGGTTTGTCCATGTGAGCCAATCGCCTTGATTTGACTACGATCTAGCTGATTCTTCTCGATCAACTCATTGATGCCATGACCGATCATTTGAGCTAAAGCAACGTCTGCCTTACCCATACGATCAATTTCGTTGTCATCAGGCAAGGTGAGAGCCATTAGTTCATCACGAAGGTCTGGGTCAAAGGGAAGTGTGAGCGTCGCATGAATCTCTAAAGGATCAAAAGAAGCAGCAACAATATCGACACCATCCATGCTTGTGCCGGTCATTACCCCAATGTAGATCGCTGTCATGATGATTCTTAAGCCTGCAATGTGCTGAAAAAGTGTTAGTATATCGCACAAATTGTATAACTGATCTATTTGGATTTTGTGATGTCAAATTTCCTGCCGGCTGAAGAACAACTTGCCCTCATTCAACGAGGCACACATGAGATTATTTCTGAAGAAGATCTTCTTAAGAAATTAAAGCAGAATCGCCCATTAAAAATTAAAGCGGGTTTTGACCCGACTGCACCTGATTTACATTTAGGTCATACGGTTCTGATTAATAAATTAAAAGTTTTCCAAGATTTAGGTCATGAAGTTTACTTCCTGATTGGTGACTATACAGCCATGATCGGTGACCCAACGGGTAAGAGCGCTACGCGTCCGCCGTTGTCTCGTGAAAAAGTTTTAGAAAATGCTAAAACGTATCAAGAACAAGTATTTAAGATTCTTGACCCTGCGAAAACTAAAGTTGTGTTTAACTCAGAGTGGTTTGGTCAAAAAACTGCTGCTGACTTGATTCAGTTGGCTTCACAGCAAACTGTGGCACGTATGTTGGAACGTGATGACTTCACTAAACGTTATAACAGTCATCAACCGATTGCGATTCACGAGTTTTTATATCCATTGGTACAAGGTTATGACTCAGTTGCACTAGAAGCGGATGTAGAGTTGGGGGGTACAGACCAAACCTTTAACTTGCTGATGGGTCGTACATTACAAAGCCGTTATGACCAAGAGTCTCAAGTGTGCATTACTGTGCCGATTCTTGAAGGTTTAGACGGCGTAAATAAAATGTCTAAATCTTTGGGTAACTATATTGCAGTCTTTGATGCACCGGGTGCGATGTACCAAAAAGTGCTGTCAATGCCAGATGATTTGATCGAACGTTACTTTGACTTATTGAGCTTTAAATCGATTGAAGAAATTCAACAGTTGCTCAAAGAAGTGGCTGAAGGCCGTAACCCACAAGAAGTGAAGAAAATTCTTGCACTTGAATTGGTTGAGCGTTTCCATGGAGCAGAAGCTGCAGCAAATGCGCACAAAGGCGCAGGTAACTTGATTACTGAAGGTGAACTTCCAGAAGGTACACCAGAAGTGACGATTTCTCGTGGCGCATTTGGTGGTGAGATTTTCATTACTTCTATTTTGCGTGAAGCGGGTTTGACTAAAAATGCAGCTCAAGCAAAAGATGCAATTGGTCGTGGCGCGGTGAAAGTGGATTGGGAAGTGGTTGATGCAGGTTATGCTGTGTCAGAAAACAAAACTTTGATTATCCAAGCGAGCAAAAAAGCGATCGCAAAAGTAACTTTTACCGACTAATAAATTCTTGAATTTTTAGTTAAGTTATTGAATTAAAAGCAGGCTTCGGCCTGCTTTTTTTTACCAATTAATATATTAATAATATAAATAAGCAAATTCAAAAAAAACCTTATAAAAACAACACTTAAATTTTGCCAAATGTGTTGCATTTCTCGAATTTTATGTATAAGATTTATTCATCTAGAGAGATATATATACCATCTAGAGGGTACATAATCATAACTCCACTTTTTATAAGTCTCTTCCCCAAGGGACTCTTTTTTTAGTGAGTTAACAAATAACTATAATAACTACACGATGGATCGACTAAAGATTCAATTCTAAGGGAAAGATTTTGGGAGAGATCTTTCCCTTTTTTATTTGTAAAATTGAGCTATTCCTTTCAAAAATCACATTCATTTCTGTATTAAAGATTTTAATCGAGCCAGAAAAAAAGCCCGATTCAATCGAGCTTTAAAATGTCTCTCTACTAAGACCGATGTTCATGGAATTTTGTTTTAGGGCTTAGAGCCAAATTGAATGAAGCTTAATTTAGGTAAGATCCGCTTGACTAAAGTCCCGACTAAAAGTGCGGTAATAATGGTGCCTTCACGGACTCCGATGACTTGATGTAAGACTAGCCCGCTACTGATAACTGCAATACTGACCAAGACAATGTCGCCATAGGTTTTACAGTTGCCAAAATCAAGGCGATAACGAATAGCAATGGCTTGATAGAGACCTTCTGCGGCTAAGAGGACTAGACTGGCTTTGACCACTAAGCTCACACCTAAAGCGGTAATCAGGCAACTTGCCAAGCAAGCCAGGAGTTGAAGTGGGTAACTTTCTATGCTCCAGCCTTGGGTGAGCCACATTAAACCGTCAATAAATGCACCAAACAAAATTCCCACGGGTAATTGCAGCCACTGTATCCACTGAAAGCGTGATTTTAAGATCAGCATTTGCAGCAGGATCATGACGATGTGCATCAATACTGTTAATGTGCCGACGGTGAGTGGAAAGATATAGCTAAAGCTGTAGGGCACCGAGGAAATAGGGGATGTCCCTAAATTTGAATGTATAGAGAGTACGACACCAAAAGCCAATAATCCTAATCCGCTTAATAGTAAGAATAAGCGTGGAAAAAACTGTGTTGGCATCCTGCACCTAAAAAATAAAAAGAGTGTACGTAAAACGCAGCCTGCACTCTATGCGTCTAAAGCCCAAAAATAGTGGCTTTTTATGACTGTGATCGTTAATAGTGATTATTCAAATAAAATAGGCTGTATTTTTATCAGCAAAAATGACTAAGCATGTAATTAAAATGATTTTTGCAAAAACAGGCCTTATGGAACAATGGTCAAAAATCAAAAAAGAGCAACAACATGGCGTATTACAATACCGATAATCATGATGAACAGATTGATCGAATCTTGAGGTATTTATTTGACTACCAAACTACACAGCATAAAAGAGCATTATTTTGTGAGGCGCAGCAACAATTACATGATTTGGATATCGCAGCACAGTACCAACTATTTGCATTGGTACGAGAACAACTCCCTCGACGTGCCAAGCTGCTATTTTCTGCCGAGGATTTCCGTGGAAAGCAACAAGTCATCTTGGAAGTCATGCAACATTTAGCATTTGAACGTTAAAAAATGCTTGGAAATATAAAAATGCACGCAAAAAAATGTCTATAAAGCTTGAATAGGTGTGATGACAGAAAAAAATGATGTGCTTTGAGGAAGAAAAGTAGACTAATGATCAATAAATAATCAAAGCTACTTTTATTAGATTTAAAAGCGCTGAAAAAGATTTGCTAGATATAAGAAATTTACTTAATTAAATATCGACTATTTGCTAAAAATTTATAAAAAATGCCTCTGTACACGACAAATTTCATAGGATCCTTGTCCTATCAGGCTTTTTCTTTCTTAAAATTGCTAGCACTTTCTTAAATTCTTCTTTTTTCCAAAACCAATCAAACGTAGAATAGCCATTTGAACATAGTCCAAACCGTAGCGAAATAAACTTACTGAAAGTCGTCCATGCTTCTTTATTTTTATCGCTTTTTTCCGATCATGTTGCCATT